>NZ_DATAGM010000109.1:0-2864 GCF_036263695.1 Phenylobacterium sp. | reverse complement strand
CCCGACGCGGACGTGATGGCCGCCTGGGCGGGCCTCGGCTACTACGCGAGAGCCCGCAACCTGCTGGCCTGCGCCCGGGCCGTCGCGGCCGAGCACAGCGGGGTCTTTCCCGATTCCGAGGCCGGGCTGCTCGCCCTGCCGGGCGTCGGCCCCTACACCGCGGCGGCGGTCGCGGCGAGCGCCTTCGACCGTGCGGCCAACGTGGTCGACGGCAACGTCGAGCGGGTCGTGGCCCGGCTGTTCGCGGTCGAGGATCCACTGCCGGCCGCAAAGCCAGAACTGAAGGCGCTGGCCGGCGGCCTGGTCCGCGACGAGCGGCCCGGCGACTGGGCCCAGGCGCTGATGGACCTCGGCGCGGTGATCTGCAAACCCAAGGCGCCGCTGTGCGAGCGCTGCCCCGTGGCGGCGCACTGCGCGGCGCTGAAGACGGGTGCGCCGGAGGCCTACCCCCGCCGCTCAGCCAAGGCCCGCAGGCCGCACCGCTACGGCGTCGCCTACGTGCTGACCCGCGGGGAGGAGGTGGCCCTGGTCCGCCGGCCGCCCGAGGGTCTGCTGGGCGGGATGCTGGCGCTGCCCACCAGCGACTGGCGCGACGCGCCCTGGAGCCTGACCGAAGCGCTGGCCGCGGCGCCAGTCGCCGCGGACTGGCGCGAGGTGGGCCAGGTGGAGCACGGCTTCACCCACTTCACCCTGTCGCTGCGGCTGCTCCGCGCCGAAGGGGAGGGCGAGGTGAGCTTCCACCCGCGCACGGCCCTTCAGGGCCTGCCCAGCGTGTTCCTCAAGGCCGCACGGGCTGGGCTTGACGGGCTGATCTGAGCCCTAGGCCGGCATCTGCGAGCGCACCTTGGCCCGCAGGACGTCGATGGGGGCGAGGCCCTTGTCCGACTTGAAGTGCCAGTAGGTCCAGCCGTTGCAGGCGGGGGCGGACTGCACCATCGCCCCGACCTTGTGGATCGAGCCGGTCAGGTCGCCGGAGGCCAGCGACCCGTCGGGGCGCACCTTGGCGGCCAGCTTGCCCTTCGGGCAGTAGAGCATGTCGCCGGGGCGCAGCAGGCCGGCCTCGACCACGGCCCCGAACGGCACGCGGGGCTCGGAGCGCTTCGAGCCGGTGACCTCCAGGTCCTTTTCGGCGAGCGGGGTGACGCGGGCGATCCGGCTCTTGGCGAGCTCCGCGTAGCCGGGGTCGCGCTCGATGCCGAGGAAGCGGCGGCCGAGCCTGCGGGCCGCGGCGCCCGTGGTGCCGGTGCCGAAGAAGGGGTCGAGGATCACGTCGCCGGGCTTGGTGGAGGCCAGGATCACCCGGTGCAGCAGGGCTTCTGGCTTCTGGGTCGGGTGGGCCTTGGAGCCGGTCTCGTCCTTCAGCCGCTCCTCGCCGGTGCACAGCGGCAGCGTCCAGTCCGAGCGCATCTGCAGCTCGTCGTTGGCCATCTTCATGGCGTCGTAGTTGAAGGTGTAGCGGCGCGCGCCCTTGCCCTTGGCGGCCCAGATCAGCGTCTCGTGGGCGTTGGTGAACCGCGTGCCTTTGAAGTTCGGCATCGGGTTCGACTTGCGCCAGATGATGTCGTTCAGCAGCCAGAACCCCAGGTCCTGCAGCGCCGTGCCGACCCGGAAGATGTTGTGGTAGCTGCCGATCACCCACAGGGTCCCATCGTCCTTCAGCACCCGGCGGCATTCGAAGAGCCAGGCCCGGGTGAACGCGTCGTAGGCGGCGAAGCTCTCGAACTGATCCCAGTCGTCGTCGACCGCGTCGACCTTGGAGTTGTCGGGGCGCAGCAAGTCGCCGCCGAGCTGCAGGTTGTAGGGCGGATCGGCGAACACCAGGTCGACGGACTTGGCGGGAAGCTTCTTCAGCTCCTCGATGCAATCGCCGCAGATGATGCTGTCCGCAGGAAGAGCCATGGCCGCACCCGTTGAGGTAAAAACTGACCTTGGAATCCTGGCCCCGTTAAGGTTGCCCGGCCACCAACAAACATAGTGAACGGGGTGTTAAGGGCGGCCCTGGCGCCCGGAATGAGCGTCTTTATCTCGCACTTGCGAAAACCTGCGGCTTGCGGTTTGAGCGCCCCCTATGAGCGATCTCTTCTTCGACCTGCGGGCGACGCATAATCCGCACCGCTGGTACATGCCCCTGAGCCCGGCCGTCTGCGTGGGGCCGCCCGGCAACCTGTTCATGTTCGGCGGGGTCGGCATGGCCTCGGCCATCGCGGCCATGGAGCGGACCTGCGAGCGGCCGGTGATCTGGGCCACCGCCCAGTACCTGTCCTACGCCCGCCCGCCGAGCGTGGTGGACCTGGACGTGTGGGTGCCGGCGCAGGGCAAGTACAACAGCCAGGCCCGGGTGACCGGCCACGTGGACGACAAGGAGATCTTCACGGTCAACGCCGCCCTCGGCTCACGGCCCAGCGAGCTGTCGCGGCAGTGGCTGGCGATGCCGGACGCGCCCGGCCCGGACGAGTGCGGCTCCTCCGAGCACTGGCGCGGCGACGACGGCGGCCTGCACAGCCGCATCGAGGTGCGGGTCGCCAAGGGCAGCTTCGGCAAGGGCGCGGCGCCCGAGGAGGACGGCCGCTCGCTGCTGTGGATGCGCCCCAAGGAGGGCCACGCCGTCGACGCCCCCATGCTGGCGATCATGGCGGACCATGTGCCCTCGGGCGTCGGCGCGGCGCTGGGCGCCAACGCCGGCGGCAACAGCCTCGACAACACCATCCGCATCCGCCGGATCGTGCCGACGGAATGGGTGCTTTGCGACATCCGCATCCACGGCCTGCACGGCGGCTTCGCCCACGGCTCGATGTACATGTTCGCCCAGGACGGCGAGCTGATGGCCTCCGCCAGCCAGTCGCTGATCCTGCGGGTGCGCGAGA
>NZ_DATAGM010000108.1:0-3726 GCF_036263695.1 Phenylobacterium sp. | reverse complement strand
TCGTCGACGCCGACCGGGCGGTGATCGCGGTGGAGGACTTCTTCGCCGCCACCAGCCAGCTGGCCCAGACCACCCTGCGCTCGGTGCTGGGCAAGCACGAGCTCGACGAGATGCTGGCCGAGCGGGACAAGCTCAACAAGGACATCCAGGAGATCCTCGACGCCCAGACCGAGGCCTGGGGGGTGAAGGTGGCCAACGTCGAGATCAAGCACGTGGACCTGAATGAGAGCATGGTCCGGGCCATCGCCCGCCAGGCCGAGGCCGAGCGCAACCGCCGGGCCCGGGTGATCAACGCCGAGGGCGAGCTGCAGGCGTCCCAAACGCTGGTGGAGGCCGCCGCCACCCTGGCCCGCCAGCCGGAGGCCATGCAGCTGCGCTACCTCAACACCCTGTTCGACATAGGCGCCGACAAGAACTCGACCATCGTCTTCCCGATGCCGCTGGAGCTGCTGGACCTCCTGCAGCGGGGCGCCAAGGACCGGGGCGGGTAGCCGGCCGAGGCGCCTACTGCAGGGCCGTCCCAGGTCGGTACGGGGCGTGCCAGAACGACGCCCGTCGGCGCCCGGAATGGGTCTCCTCGGCAGGGGATCGACCCCCCCAAAGTCAAGCTGGCGAACCAGGTCTTAACGACGATTTTTCGCGGCTCGCATGCAACCTTTACCATGTATCTGCACCAGCCCGTTTTCCCCCCGGGCGGGAAACTGAGCAGAATCAAGGCGAAGGTTGGCCGACCTAAAGTCCAAGCTTTTCAGGCCTTAACCAAGCAGCGTGGCGCCGGCGCCGCATGGCTTCGCTTGTGGCGCGAATGCTGCAGCTTTCCCGGAACCTTGTGCCGATTTGATCGGTATCTTGGTTGGTGTGGACCCGCCTGAAGGGGATCGGCCAAGCAAAAGGCCGGCCCCGAAAGGCCCGAATGTAGGATGAGTTATATGTCGCCTTCTTTGAGCGTGGTTGCGGACAACGGTGCGGCTCTGATCAAGGGCGAAGCCAATCTGTCCGAGCGTATCCGTCGTCTCCAGACCGAGGCCAAGAACCTGGCCCGTGAGCACATCATGGCCCTCGAGGCGGCCCTGGTGGAAGTCGAGCGCATCGCCGGCGAGATCGCCGACGGCGGCGAGGCCTATCCGGTCGGCATCCGCGAGATCGCCCGCCGGCTGAGCGAAGAGTCCGAGACCCGCGTCCAGGCGATGGAAGCCATCCTGCGGCGCAACTGAGTTTTCCGAGAAATTTGACGGGTCCCGCTACGCCCTCCCTGGATATCGCCAGGGAGGTGCGGCGGGAGCCCGCAAGTGGGCCGCCGTATGCGGCCGCCGAGCCTCTGAAACAGAGGCGCATTTCCCTTAAGATCTCACGGCAGATGCGAGCGGCGACGTCGATCGCCATCGCACGCCTACGCCCATCCGCTCATCCCGGCGAAAGCCGCGATGAGCGGGGGTGGAGTTAGTCCTCCTCGCTCGCCGTCTCGCTGAGCGCGCCGCCGCCGAGCGGGCCGACGGGGGAGAGACCCGGATCGTTCTCCACCCGCCGCCGACGGGCGTCGGCGTCGGAGCCGGGCTCGTTCGGGGCTGCGGCCGGGCCGGGCTTAATCCCTTCGGGCTCGCGGGCGCCTGGGACGGGCGAGGTGGTGCTCGGCTGCGGGCTCAATCGAGAAGCTCCCTGTAGTCCTTGCTGCGCCTCAGCCAGGTGGCGGCGTAGCCGCAGATCGGAGTGATCTTCAGCCCGCGTTGCTTCGCGTCCTGCGCCAGCGCGGCCATCAGCCGGCCCGCCGCGCCGGAGCCGCGCAGCGGCACGGGGCTCTCCACGTGGTCGATGTAGAGCCGCTCGCCCTTCAGCCGATAGTCGGCCCAGGAGGTCATGCCCTGCTCGTCCATCTCGTAGCGCGAGCGGGCCTCGTTGTTCCGTAAGTCGCTCATGGCTGCAAAACCCCTTTCGCGCCCGGTTTGATCCCGCGGCGAACTTCTCGCCACGGCGCCGGTTTGAGCCCGCGCGGAGGGCGCTGCCCCTCCCCGGCCTTGGCGAAGCACTTTAAGGTAGGGTTAACCACAATTGGGAGCCTCGGCATGCGGCGCAGCACTCGCACCCTGATCCTTTGCGGCTCGGTCCTGTTCCTGTGGTCCTGCCAGCGGGCCGAGGAGAAGGCCGCCGCCCCCGCCGCGGCCGATGCGGGCCAGGCCGCCGCCACCCAGGCCGCCGCCGACCGGCCGGCCCGCAAGGCGGGGCTCTGGGAGCATTCCATGCAGACCCTGGGCGTGACCCAGACCAGCCGGCTGTGCATCGACGCCGAGACCGACAAGAACGTCGCCCTGTGGGGTCAGCAGGCCTCGGCCGAAAGCGGCTGCGAAGAGAACAGCTTCACGCCGGCCCCCGGCGGCTATTCGTTCGTGTCGGTCTGCCCGGACGGCCAGGGCGGCAAGGTGACCAGCCGCGGGACCATCACCGGCGACTTCGCCTCGGCCTACAAGATGGAGGCGACCACCACGACGACGGGCTCGTCGATCCCGCAGGCCAACGGCGAGATGAAGATGGTGATGACCGCCGCCTGGAAGGGCCCCTGCCCCGAAGGCATGAAGCCCGGGGACATCCAGGTCTCCATTCCCGGCGCGGGGACGGTGAACCTCAACGACGTGGCGAAGATGGCCGAGGGCGCGGCGGCGCAGTAGCGCTCGAGCGTCCCAACCATCCGTCATCGCCGGGCTTGTCCCGGCGACCCAGCCCGTTGCCGCCGGCCCGCCTAGTCAGGATGGGTGGCCGGCATAAAGCCGGCCATGACGAAGAGGGGGAAGCGCGCCTGGGTCTCAGACCAGCTCCACCGCCATCGCGGTCGCCTCGCCGCCGCCGATGCAGAGGCTGGCGACGCCGCGTTTTCCGCCGCGCTGTTCGAGGGCGCTGAGCAGGGTCGCGAGGATCCGCGCCCCTGAGGCGCCGATCGGATGGCCGAGGGCGCAGGCGCCGCCGTGGACGTTGAGCTGCTCGCGGTCGATGCCGATCTCCCGCTCGGCGATCATCGCGACGACGGCGAAGGCCTCGTTGATCTCGAACAGGTCCACCTCGTCCGCCGACCAGCCGGCCTTCTTCAGCGCCTTCTGGACGGCCGGTACGGGCGCGGTCGTGAACAGGCCGGGCTCGTGGGCGTGGGCGGCGTGGGAGACGATCCGCGCCACCACGTTCAGGCCCAGCTTCTCGGCGACCGAGGCGCGGGTCAGCACCAGGGCCGCGGCCCCGTCGCTGATCGAGGAGGCGTTGGCGGCGGTGATGGTCCCGTCCTTGGCGAAGGCGGGCCTCAGGGTCGGGATCTTGGCGGGGTCGGCCTTCAGCGGCTGCTCGTCGGCCGAGACGGTCTCGGTCCCCTTGCGGCTGGCGACCTCCACCGGGACGATCTCGCGGGCGAAGGCGCCGCTCTCGGTCGCCCTGCGGGCGCGGGAGAGGCTGGCGATGGCGTAGTCGTCCATCGCCTCGCGGGTGAACTGGTAGGCCCGCGCGCTCTCCTCGGCGAAGCTGCCCATCAGCCGGCCCGGCTCGTAGGCGTCCTCGAGGCCGTCCAGGTACATGTGGTCGAAGGCCGTGTCGTGGCCGATGCGCGCGCCGGCCCGGTGCTTGGCCAGCAGGTAGGGCGCATTGCTCATGCTCTCCATGCCGCCGGCGACGATCACGTCGGCCGAGCCTGCGGCGAGGGCGTCGTGGGCCAGGATCGCCGCTTGCATGCCGGAGCCGCACATCTTGTTGACG
>NZ_DATAGM010000107.1:0-2299 GCF_036263695.1 Phenylobacterium sp. | reverse complement strand
AGACCTTCGACGACGACCTGTTCGAGAGCCCGGCCGACGGCGCCGGGCTCGGCCGCTTGAGGCTCCGCTGATGAGCAACATGCCCCGCATCCTGCCGCTGATCGGCGTCGCCGTCGGCGGCGTCCTGGCGCTCAACGCCATCTCCGGAGCCCGGGCGCTGCCCGACCTGTTGTCGGGCGCCTCGGCCTTCGCCGAGGAGGCGAAGGCCAGACCGGGCGAGAAGGCCGCGACCGGCGAGGCCGCGGCGACCGCCGCCAAGGCCGCCTTGCCACCGGGCGCCGGGGCCGGTCCGGCCAAGCCGCCGGCGCCCGTCTGCGCCCCCACCGCCGCCGAACTCGCCCGCCAGGCGGGCCTGTCGCCGGCCGAACTGCAGGTGCTGCAGAGCCTGGGCGCCCGCCGCGGCCAGCTGGAGCAGCGCGAGCAGGACCTCAACGTCCAGCTGGCCCTGCTCGCCGCCGCCGAGGCAAAGGTCGACGCCAAGCTGAAGTCCATGAACGCCCTGAAGGCCGAGGTGCAGGGGCTGATGGCTCAGGCCGATCAGAAGGAAGAGGCCGAGACCACCCGCCTGGTGAAGGTCTTCGAGTCGATGAAGGCCAAGGACGCGGCCCCACGCATGGAGCTGCTGGACGATTCCGTCCGCCTGCCGATCGCCGCCAAGATGAAGGAGCGCGTGCTCTCGGCCATTCTCGCCGAGATGAAGCCTGCGGAGGCCAAGCGTCTCACCGAAGCCCTCGCGCGGCGCCACTCAGCGGCCAAGGCCGCCGCCGCCGCCGCCGCCGCCCAGGCTCAGGCGGTGCAGACCGCCGCCGCCGAGCCGGCCAAGGTCGCCGCCGCCCCGGCGGCAAAGCCGGCGCCCAGGAAACCCGCGCCCAAACCCGCCGCACCCAAGCCCGCGCCCGAGAAGACCGCGGAGGCGCCCGCCGCTCCGGCCGAGAAGGGCGGGCCCGCCAAGCCGGCCGAGCCGGCGTCCAAGCCGAGCTGATGAGCCTGCGCCGGCTCCTGCGCGCCTCGGCGGCCGCGGCCGCCATCCTGGCCGTGGCCCTGCCGCCGGCCGGCCTGGCCGCGCCCGAGCGCACGCCGGCGCCGTCGAGCACGCTGGACGTGCGCGTCGGCCAGGCCGACGACTTCTCGCGCATCGAGTTCCACTGGCGCGGCGGGGCCAAGATGACCGCCCGGCGCGACGGCCAGCTGCTGGTCGTGCGCTTCAGCCGTGACGCGCGCCCGGACATCTCTCGCCTGCGCGTCAGCCCGCCCCGTTGGCTGAAGGGCGCCGAGCAGAAGCACGTGGGCGGCGCGCTCGAGCTGCACCTGACGCTCGCCGACGACGCCGACGCCCGCACCGGCGTCGCCGACGGCGCGCCCTACGTTGTCGTGTTCGAGAAGGCTGCGCCGCCCGAGGCGCCGAAGACCGCCGAGGCCGACCCGTCCGAGGTCGCCCGACCCAACCCGGTGCCGGCCGGCGGGGTGGTGCGCATGGGCGCCGACCTCGACGGCAAGCAGGTGCTGCTGACCTTCCCCTGGGCCAATCCCAATGGCGCGGCGGTGTTCCGGCGCGGCGACGCGGTTTGGGTGGTGTTCGACGCGCCTGCGCGGATCGACGTCTCGGCCATGCCCCGCGGCCTTCGCCAGCTGAGCGGGGCCAGGGCCTACCAGGGCGCCGACTACGCCGCCGTGCGCATTGCTTCGCCCGCCACCGTGCCGGTCAGCGTCAGCCAGGAGGGCCCGGTCTGGACCGTGGCCTTGGGCGCCGGCGCGCCGGTGACGCCGGGCGTAATCAAGGTCGCCCGCAACGACGTCGCCGGGCCGGCGGGCCTGGTCGCCGCCGTGGCCGGCGTCAGCCGCATCGTGCGCCTCTCCGACCCCGTGGTCGGCGACCAGCTGACCATCGCCACCGCGCTTGGCCCGGCCAAGGTGCTGCCCTCCCGGCGGGAATATGTGCAGCTGGCTTTCCTGCCAACCGCCCACGGCCTGGCCATGGAGACCTACGCGGACAACCTGATGGTCTCGCGCCGCGGCGACTTGGTGAGCGTCGCCCGGCCCCAGGGCCTGGTGCTGTCGGGCGGCGCGGCGCGCAAGAACGCCGCCGCGAGCCTGGAGGGCGCCCCCCAGCCGCTCAGCCTGCCCGGGCTGGTGGACCATGAGACCTGGGGCAAGGTCGGATCGGGCGGGTTCCTGGCCCGCTACAACGCCCTCCTGGACGCCGCCTCCGAGGAGACGGCCAAGGGCAAGGACGCCCCGGTCGCCGCGCGCCTGGCGCTGGCCCGCTTCCTGGTCGGCTCCGAGCTGTCGTATGAGGCGC
>NZ_DATAGM010000106.1:0-3985 GCF_036263695.1 Phenylobacterium sp. | reverse complement strand
CCATCGCGGTGCTGAAGCCCGGCGGGACATTCGTCACCAAGGCCTTCCAGGGCGGCGAGATGGGCGAGGTGACGGGGCTCCTGAAGCAGCACTTCGGCGACGTTCGGAACCTCAAGCCCAAGGCCAGCCGGGCCGACAGCTCCGAGGTCTATCTCGCAGCGACCGAGTTCAAGGGGCGCTGAGTCGCGCCTCGCAACGTTGACTCCCTCCGCCCGCTCAGGCAGACCGCGCTCGCAAAACGGAGAGTCTCATGGAGATTCGCGAAGGGCTCACCTTCGACGATGTTTTGCTCGAACCTGGTCCTTCCGAGGTCATGCCGACCCAGGTGGACGTCTCGACCAGGCTCACGCGAGAGATCAAGCTGAACATACCGCTCGTGTCCTCCGCCATGGACACGGTGACCGAAAGCCGGCTGGCGATCGCCATGGCCCAGTCCGGCGGGCTCGGAGTCCTGCACCGCAATCTCACGGTTGACGAGCAGGCCGACCAGGTCCGCGAGGTGAAGCGGTACGAGAGCGGGATGGTCATCAACCCGCTGACCATCCACCCGGACACGCCGCTGCGCGAAGTTCGGGAAATCAAGGCCCGGCGCCGCATTTCGGGCTTTCCGGTGGTGGAGCCCGGCGCCGGCAGGCTGGTGGGCATCCTCACCAACCGGGACATGCGCTTCGAGGCGGGCGACGACGTCCCGGCCAGGGCGGTGATGACCACCGAGAACCTGATCACCGTCCGAGAGGGCGTCAGCCAGGCCGAAGCCCGTGAGCTGCTCCGCCGCAACAAGGTGGAGCGGCTGATCGTCGTCGACGACGAGTACCGGGCCGTCGGCCTGATCACCGTCAAGGACATGGAAAAGGCCCAGGCGCACCCGGACGCGGCCAAGGACCTGCAAGGCCGGCTGCTGGTGGGCGCGGCCTCCACGGTCGGCGACGCGGGATACGAGCGGTCCATGGCCCTGGTGGACGCCGGGGTGGACGTGGTGGTGATCGACACCGCGCACGGCCACAACGCCGAGGTCGCCAAGGCGGTCGGCCGGATCAAGCGCGAGACCAATCGGGTCCAGATTGTCGCCGGCAATGTCGCCACCTATGACGGCGCAAAGGCGCTGATCGACGCCGGGGCGGACGCGGTGAAGGTCGGCATCGGGCCGGGCTCCATCTGCACCACCCGCATCGTCGCCGGCGTGGGCGTGCCGCAGCTGACCGCGATCATGGACGCGGTCCGCGCCGCCCGGGACTCGGACGTGCCGGTGATCGCCGACGGCGGGATCAAGTACTCTGGGGACTTGGCCAAGGCGCTGGCCGCTGGGGCGAGCGTGGCGATGATGGGTTCGGTATTCGCCGGCGTCGACGAGAGTCCGGGCGAGGTCTTCCTCTACCAGGGCCGCAGCTACAAGAGCTACCGCGGCATGGGCTCCCTCGGGGCCATGAACCAAGGCTCGGCCGACCGGTACTTCCAGAAGGAAGTCAGCGCCTTGAAGCTGGTTCCTGAGGGGATCGAAGGGCAGGTGCCCTACAAGGGCCCGATCGCGCCGATCCTGCACCAGATGGTCGGGGGCCTGCGGGCCGCCATGGGCTATGTGGGCGCGGGCAGCCTAGCGGACTTCCGCCAGCGGGCGCGGTTCATCCGAATCACCGGGGCGGGCCTGCGCGAGAGCCATGTGCACGACGTGATGATCACCCGCGAGGCGCCCAACTACCCGAGCGCCATGTGATGGTCGCCGAGCTTCAGCTCCTTGGCCTGGCGGTCGTGGTCGGGATCGTGCAGCTGGTCTGGGCGGCCATCGCCGCCCGCCGCCAGCAGAATCTGGCCTGGGCGGCGGGACCCAGGGACGAGCCGATGCCGATCACCGGCGTCGCCGCGCGGCTGGACCGGGCGTTTCGCAACTTCATGGAGACCTTCCCCTTCTTCGCCGCCGCGCTGCTGGCGGCGGTGGCGGCGGACCAGCTCTCCAACCTGACGCTCTGGGGGGCGGGGCTCTACGTGGCCGGTCGCGCTCTGTACGTGCCGATCTACGCCTCCGGGATCTCCCGGGTCCGAACCCTGGTCTGGGCGGTGGCGATGATCGGCCTCTTCATGGTGACGGCGGCCCTCTTTGTGTAGCGAGGCGCGGTGCGCGACGGCGGGCGGATAGCCGCGGCGATCGAGGTTCTGGACGAGGTGGAGTCCCGCCGCCGGCCCGTGCGACTGGCCCTGAAGGCATGGGGCGACGCCTCCCGCTTCGCCGGCGCCAAGGACCGGGCGTTCGTCTCCGGACTGGTGCTGGACGCGCTGCGCCGCCGCCGCTCGCTCGCCTGGCGGATGGGCGCGGAAAGCCCCCGCGCCGCCGTGCTCGGCGCGCTGGTCTACGACTGGCGCTGGCCGGTCGAGCGGATCGAGGCCGCCGCGGGCGAGGCGCCGCATGGGCCCGGCGCACTGACCGAGAACGAGAAGGCGCGCCTGGCGGCGCCGGTGAGCCTTGCCGATGCCCCGCCGGCGATCCGTGGCGACTATCCGGACTGGCTGGACGGCCCCTTCGCACGCGCCTTCGGAGAGGCGAGGGCTGAGGAGGGGGCGGCGCTGGCCGAGCGCGCGCCGGTGGACCTGCGGGTCAACACCCTCAAGAGCGATCCTGATCGCGCGCTGAAAGTGCTGAAGCCCCTGCACGCCGAGCCGACCGGCGTGCTGCCGACCGCCCTGCGCATCGACGCCCCCGAAGCCAGCGAGCGTACCAGCGCCGTAGAAACCATCCCGGCCTTCTCCAAGGGCTGGTTCGAGGTGCAGGACCTGGGCTCGCAGATCGCCGCCGCCTGCGCCGGCGAGGTGGCCCGCAAGCAGGTCTTGGACCTGTGCGCCGGCGGCGGGGGCAAGACGCTGGCCCTGGCCGCGGCCATGGGATCGACAGGACAGATCTACGCTTACGACGCGGACGCTCGGCGCCTGGCCGACACCGTCCGCCGCAGCGAGCGGGCCGGGGTGCGCAACCTTCAGGTCCGCACGCCGGTGAATCCCGAGCCGCTGAAGGGCCTGGAAGGGAAGATGGACGTCGTCTTCCTCGACGCGCCCTGTACGGGGACCGGCTCCTGGCGCCGGCACCCAGACACCAAGTGGCGGCTGACGCCGGAGGCGCTGGCCCGGCGCGTCGCCGAGCAGGACGGCGTGCTGGACGACGGCGCCCGGTTCGTGAAGCCCGGCGGCCGGATCGTCTACGTCACCTGCTCGGTCTTGCCGGAGGAGGACGAGGACCGCATAGCCGCCTTCCTGCAGCGCCACGACGGGTTCGAAGTTCGCCCGGCGACCGCAGACCCGGCCCTGACAGGCTGGCTCACGCCGGAAGGTTTCCTTCGCCTGTCGCCCAGGACGGCGGCGACCGACGGCTTTTTCGTCGCGGTGCTGGAGCGCGCCCGATGACCTACCCGCAAAACCCCGCTAACAGGCGCCCATGACCGAGACCGCCCACGAACGCGTCCTGATCGTCGACTTCGGCAGCCAGGTGACCCAGCTGATCGCCCGCCGGGTCCGCGAGAGCGGCGTCTATTGCGAGATCCACCCCTACGACAAGGTCGAGCCGATCCTCGACGACTTCGCGCCCAAGGCGGTGATCCTCTCCGGCGGCCCGGCCAGCGCCCACGAGGACGAGAGCCCCAGGGCGCCGCAGAAGGTCTTCGAGCTCGGCGTCCCCGTGCTCGGCATCTGCTACGGCGAGATGACCATGTCGGCCCAGCTGGGCGGCGCCGTCGCCAGCGGCCACGAGCGCGAGTTCGGCCGGGCGGACATTCTGATCGAGCGGGAATCGCCGCTGCTGGACGGCCTGGGCGGCGTCGGCCACCGCGAGCCCGTGTGGATGAGCCACGGCGACAAGATCACCGCCATCCCGCTGGGCTTCGAGGTGGTGGCCAGCTCCGAGGGCAGCCCTTTTGCGGTGATCGCCGACGAGGGGCGCCGCTTCTACGGCATCCAGTTCCACCCCGAGGTGCACCACTCGCCGCGCGGCGCGCTGATGCTGCGC
>NZ_DATAGM010000105.1:0-5857 GCF_036263695.1 Phenylobacterium sp. | reverse complement strand
CTCCTCGGAAAAGAAGGTGAAGGCCCCCGCCGCCTCGAACACGAACTCGCCGGTGCGCCCGCCGCGGCAGCGCTCCAGCGCGGCGCGCCAGCGGGGGGCGCCCAGGCCAGGCTCGCCGGCCGGCGGCTGGCTGGGCTCGGGGGCGATGCGCCAGCGGGTGGCGGCGGCCGAGCCGGTCGCCTCGCCGGCCTTGGCGCTGCCGAACGGCCGGCGGCGGATGACGAAACCCGTGCCGCCCCGCTTCTCGCAGGCGAGCTGCAGCCGGCGGCCGGCGACCAGGTCCACCGCCTCCACCTCGGCGAAGACGGCGCAAACCCCGGCCGTGGCCAGCGCGTCCTCCATCACCGCCAGGGCCTCGGCCTCGTCGCGGGCGCAGACCTGAATCAGCCGCTCGGCGGGAAAGCCCAGACCCACGAGGCCAGGGGCGTAGAGGTCGTCCCGCCGCACGATCCACACCCCCTCGCCCCGGCGGGCGAGCGGGGCGGCCAGCAGGGCGGTGAAGGCGGCCGCGCAGGCGCCGGTCTCCACCTCCATTCCCTCGGAGACGATCTCGTGCCAGCGGCCCAGCGGCAGCCCGCCGCCGGGCAGCAGGGCGTCGATGCGCGGATCGCCGAACGGCAGGGACTCGGAGTCCTCCCTCCCGCCCGCCTCGATGGCGGCGATCTTCGCTCGCAGGGCGGCCAAGCCCTTGGCGCGAAAACCGGGCATGGGGAAGGGACTCCTTTCGTTCCATTTTTGTTCTAATAACCTGCCGGAGGGAGTCAAGGTTCCAGGGCCGCGGCGGGGCGGCTCTACGTCCGCATCTGTCGCTCAAGCATAACGTCCTTGTGAGGCCGCTCGGGTGGCCCGCCCAATCGTAGCGCTCTAGGTTGCCCAGCTTCCCGAACTGCCGTGGGGGCGAGAGGCATTGTCGGTCGACCCGGACCTTCTGACGTTCATACGCGAGCATATCCGCTCGGTATGGGCCCTGGAGCTCCTGCTGCTCCTGAAGCGGAACCCGGAGCGGCGCTGGACGCCCGACGAGCTGGTCCGCGAGCTGCGCGCCAGCGCCTCGCTCATCACCAACAACCTGGACGCCCTCCAGCGCGCCGGCCTCATCGCCTTGGACGAAGACGGCCGCTGCCGCTATGCGCCCGCCGGCCCCGTGCTGGACAGGCTTTGCAATGAACTCGAGGCCGCCTACCGTGAGCGCCCCGTCGCCCTGATCAACGTCATCGCCTCCCCTCCCGACAAGCTCCAGTCGCTGGCCGACGCGTTCCGGATCCGAAAGCCATGACCACACCCCTCGGGCCGGCGGCCGTCTACTTCCTGTGCCTGGCGACCAGCGCGCTCTGCGCCGGGCTGCTGCTCCGGGCCTTCCTCGCCTCCCGCTCCAAGCTCTTGCTGTGGACGGCGCTGGCGTTCGTCTTCCTGGCGCTGAACAATCTCTTCCTGGTGGGCGACCTGGTCGTCTTCCCGGACGTCGACCTGTGGCCCTGGCGCCAGGCCGCCTCCGTCGCCGCCATCGCCGTGCTGCTCTACGGCTTCATCTGGGAGTCGGAGCGATGAACGGAGCCGATCCTTCCACCGTCGCCTTCATGGGCGGGGCGCTGACCGCCGGCTACGCGATCGCGGCGATCTTCTTCCTGAAGTTCTGGGCCCGCACGCGCGACCTCTTGTTCCTGGTGTTCGCCGCCGCCTTCATGATGTTCGCCATCAACCAGGCGATCCCGGTCCTGCTCGGCATCCCGCAGGAGGAGCAGAGCCCCGCCTACCTGTTCCGCCTGGCCGGCTTCGTGCTGATCATCGTCGCCGTACTGGTGAAGAACGCCGGCGGGCGCAAGGAGCCTTAAGGACCAGATGCTCCCGACAAGGGAGCTGTCCCAAAGGGACTGAGGGGGTTTCCGCCCGCAGACCCGGTGCGTGGCAACCCCCTCGACCACTCCGTGGTCGCCTCCCCCTGCGGGGGACGGACTCTACCCCCCATACCCCCGGCTGCCGCCGCCGAAGCCGCCGCGGGACACCACCGAGGTGCGGGACTGCACCTTGGGGGGCGCCTGGCGGACGCGGGCCGGCGGCTCGATCGCATCGCGGCTGATCGTGGTGCGGCCCGTGCGGTAGTCGCGGCCGAGGGTTCCACCCCATCCCGTGGAATACCCGCCGCCGCCGTAGAAGCCGTCGCGGCGATAGAGCCCCGTTCCGCGGTAGTAGCGGCGCCCGCCGCCGTCCAGCATCTGGCCGATCACGAAGCCGGCCAGCAGCGGGGTGAAGAAGCTGGAGCCGCCGTAGCCGCGCGGCACGCACTGGCCCTGGCCGTATACGTCCTCGCAGGACTGGGCGTCGGTGAACTTCGGCGCGTTCTTGTCGTCGGCGAGGGCAGCCTGGTAGCCGCGGTCGCACTCCTCGTCGGGAACGTCGTCGGCGGCCTTGCAGGCGTCCAGCGAGGCGTACTGCAGGGCCTCCACCTGTTCGCCCTTGCCGGCCGAGGCGTCCCATTGGGCGGCCGGCGGGGCGGTGTCGCAGGCCGAGAGGTTCAGGCTGGCGGCGCCCGCCAGCATGCTCGTCAGCTTCAGGGTCTTGGAGCGCTTGCTCATCGTCGCCTCACGACGTCATCGAGGCGGCGTTCAGCACGCCCACCGCGATGGAGATGGCCATCAGATAGATGGCGGTGGAGATCTCGCCCCGCTCGATCCGCGCCTTCACGTCCGGCAGGGCGACCAGGCGCACCACCGTGAAGGCGACGATCTGGATGACGCCGGCCAGCGCCGCCCAGGCGGCGAACTCGGCCAGGCTGACGGTCTGCGACAGGGCCGAGGCCAGCGGCAGGACATAGCCGATCAGGGCGCCGGCCAGCGCCAGGGCGGCGGCCACGTTGCCCTCGCGGATCAGCTGCCGCTCCCGATAGGGGGTGACCAGCTGGTAGATGATCTTGAACGCCAGGGTGAACAGCCCCGCCACCACGAAGGCGAGGGCGAAGGCGACGGCCCCCGTCCGGAACTCCACCAGGTCCAGCATCTGAATCTCCCCCTAGGCTCGGAATTCGCCGACCCCGAGGGGCAGGCCGATCATGATGTCGTGCGTCAGGTCGCCCTTCTCGGGCTCGACGGTGACGGCGAGCAGTAGTTCGCGGCTCTCCCCCGGCAGGTCGCGGGCGAACAGCATGCAGGTCTGGAACAGCCGCGAATAGGGCGCGGTCGCGGCCCGGTCATCGTAGACGTCCTCCCAGAAGGTCACCGGGGCCTGGTCTCCGGCCTCGTCCCCAAACCAGAAGCGGCGGTAGATCGGCAGCCCGTCGTCTTCGAAATAGGGCGCGCGCAGCCGCTCGGCCCAGACGCGCTTGGCCTGCGAGCCCGACGGATAGTCGCTCTTCCAGGGAATGAAGACCGTGAAGTCGTCGGCCAGCTGACCCTCGCGGTCGTCGGAAACCGCCTGCAGCATCAGGTGGTCGTCGGTGTAGAAGCGGTGGACGAAGGCGCCGTCGTCGAGGGCGATCACGCCTTGGGCGGTGATCTCCAGAGTGTCCCGGTCGAGGGCGAAGCGCAAGTCGTCGCCATGGCGGCGCCAGATCAGCGCGTCCAGGATGACGGTGCGGCCGATGGTGACGTTGCGGATCACCGGCAGGGCGCGCGTGGGTTCGGCCGGCTTCTTCCCCGACCCGAACAGCTTGCCGAACATGGGCTCTAGCGCCTCGCCTTAAGGTTTTGCACGGCCGCCCCTTGCACCTTTCCAGCATGAACCCGATCTAGGGCTTGTCAAGCGTTCATGGTATGCGTACCACGAACGCAATGTCGGAAAGGCCCGCCCGTGCCGTCGAACGAACCCGCGCCTGGCGCGAGGCCCGCAAGAAGGCCGGCTGGGTCAAGATCGAAGTCTGGGCGCCGGCCGCGTGCAAGGCCGACATTCAGAACGCAGTCCGCGCCATTGTCTATGAGTCCGCGCGCGGCCCCGAGTTGTCCCGCAACCCCAATCCCAAGGGCGTCACGACTATGGATCAGGTGATCGACACGGCGTGGACCATCCCGGCGCTGAAGGCGGCGCTGGACGGCAGCAGCCTGTTGCGAGAGGGCGAACTCACCGCCCAGGTGATCGAGGGGGCCGACCCCGTGCTGCTGGTCAAGATGCACGAGTACGGCGACCTGCCGATCTACGTCTCGTCCGGCCCGCTGCAGATGGTGCTCTCGACCATCCTGTGGCCGGTGGACGAGCAGGAGGACCAGGCGCAATTCAACGTGTTCCTGCTGAAGGCCCAGAAGCTGGTGCCGCTGTCCAACTTCGGCATCAGCACGATCGAGGGCCGCGACTACTACGAGCTGTTCGGCGAGATCAGCGCCAAGACGACGCTGCAGACCATCATCATCGAGCTTCGGACCCTGGCCGAGAACGCTATCGACGCGGCCGGCGATCTGCGCGAGTCCTTCCGCGCCACATCCAAGACCGCGGCCTGAGAGGGGAAAGACCATGTCGATCTGGAGAAAGCTGTCGGCCCTGTTCCGCGGGACCGCCCACGAAGGCGCTCTGGCGGTCGTCGACGCCAACGCCCTGAGGATCCTCGACCAGGAGATCCGCGACGCCGACACGGCACAGGCCAAGGCGCGCGACGACCTGGCCGCCCTGGTCGCGCGCCGGCGGATGCTGGAGACAGACGCCAAGAACTTCGCCGAGCAGGCCCGCAAGTACGAGGCTTCGGCCCGCGCAGCGCTGGCCAAGGGCGACGAGGCCCTGGCCCGGGAGGTCGCGCAGCGGATCGCCGACCTGGAGCGCGACGCGACTCAGAAAGCCGGCCAGGTCGCCGAGATGCGCACCGCCGAGGACAAGCTGCGCCAGATCATCGCCACGACCGACACCAAGATCGAGGCCCTGCGCCGCGAGATCGAAGTGGTGAAGGTCAACGAGAGCGTCCAGAAGGCCCAGGCCTCGGTGGTGTCCCGCTCCGGCAGCGCCGGGGCGACCCTCGGCTCGGCGGCAGACAGCCTCAAGCGCATCAAGGAGCGCCAGGCGGTCCGCGACGAGCAGTTCCGCGCCGCCGGCGAACTCGAGGAGCGCCGCACCGGCGCCGACCTCGACCGCAAGCTGGAGCAGGCCGGCATCCTGCCCGGCCACGTCGGCGCCGACGACATCCTGGCCCGCCTCAAGGCCCCCGAGCAGCCCGCCCCGATGCAGCTGGAAGCCCCCCGCCTGCAGATCGAGGACCTCGCCAAGGAGCCAAGCCGCAGGGGCGAGGGCTGAAAACGGGCGAGATGGGGAGGAAGGGATGAAACGCCTCCCCGTCGACGCGCGCCCCGACTGGAAAGCCAAGGCCGAGGCCGTGGGCTTCACCTGGCACCATGCGGACATGGGCCTCTATTGGGACGAGCGGGCCTGCTACGCCTTCACGATGAGCCAGGTGGAGGACCACCTGGAGACGGCCGCCGAGGAGCTCCACGGCCTTTGCCTCGAGCTGGTGGCCGAAGTGGTCGAGCGTGAGAGCCTGATGGAGAAGCTCGCCATCCCCGAGCCGATGCGCGACGTGGTGGCCGCCTCGTGGCGGGCGAAGGACCCCAGCCTCTACGGCCGCTTCGACTTCTTCTACGACGGGGAGGCCCCTCCCAAGCTCTACGAGTACAACGCCGACACCCCGACCAGCATCTACGAGGCGGCGGTCTTTCAATGGCTGTGGCTGGAGGACATGACCGGCGAAGGCCGGCTGCCGGCCAACACCGACCAGTTCAACGCCATTCACGAGAAGCTTCAGGCGCGCTTCGCCGCCCTGTTCCCGCACGGCGGCTTCGTCCACTTCGCCTCCGTCGCCGACTTCGCCGAGGACCGGCAGACGGTGCGCTACCTGGAGGACGTCGCGGGCCAGGCGGGGATCGAGCCCAAGTTCGTGGCCATCGACCAG
>NZ_DATAGM010000104.1:0-4056 GCF_036263695.1 Phenylobacterium sp. | reverse complement strand
CGGCCAGCTCGGGCGGGCCGCGGTCGGACTTCGCCGTCTGGCACGGCACGCGCAACCGCTTCTGGGTGTTCGTGAAGGACACCCCGCCGGTGCTGTTCTGGCTGACTCTGCCGCTGCACCTGGCCGCCACCGCCCTCCTGTTCGTCCGCCACGCCATGCGCGGCGAGCTGCAGGCGCCGATGAAGGGGCTGGCGGCGGGGTTGAGGGACCTCAAGGTCGCGCTGCAGGCCCGCCGCGAGGCTCAGGCCGCGCGCAAGGTCGGCTCGTGGGAGATCGCCCGGGCGATGACCTGGAACCCCGCCGACCTGTTCGGCCGGCGGGTGGTGATCAAGCGCCGGCGGCCCAATCGGCCAGGCGAGCCATGAAGGCCGCCCCGCGCTCCAGCTGAGGGATCTCCAGGTATTCGTCCGGCTGGTGCGCCTGCTCGATGGAGCCCGGCCCGCAGATCACGGTGGAGAAGCCGGCCTGCTGGAACTGCCCGGCCTCGGCGGCGAAGGCGACGACCCGAGCCGGTCCGTTGTCGCCCGCCAGCCGGCGGGCGAAGGCCTCGGCGACGCCATCGCGCTCAGGCGCCAGCGGCGGGGTGTTGGACCGCTGCTCGATCGCCACGCCCGCCTCGGGCGAGAGCGCCTTCAGTCGCCGGTCCATGGCCTCGACCTCCGCCACGAAGGGGGCCAGCACCTTGGTCGGATCGAGCCCCGGCGGGCAGCGCAGGTCGAACAGGAAGCGGCACTGGCGCGCCAGGATGTTGCCGGCGGTGCCGCCCTGCACGATGCCAATGGTCAGCGTGGCGTGCTTGGGGACAAAGGGCGAGGCTGCATCGGCCGTCCGCTCCAGATCCTCCGCGAGGCGCTTGAGGCTCGCCATCAGCTCCACCGCGGCCATGATCGCCGAGACGCCCAGGTGGGTCTGGCTGGAGTGGGCCTCCTTGCCGGTGACCGTCACCCAGTAGGTGGCTATCCCCTTGTGGCCGCTGACCGCCTCCATGCGGGTGGGCTCGCCGACCACCACCAGCGCCGGCCTGGGCAGCTCGGCGGCGATCATCCGGATCATGTCGGGCGCGCCGACGCAGCCCACCTCCTCATCGTAGGAGAAGGCCAGGTGCACGGGCTTCTTGGGACCGGTCTTCTTCAGCTCCGGCACGGCGGCCAGCGCCAGGGCGATGAACCCCTTCATGTCGCAGGTCCCGCGGCCGTAGAGCCTGCCGTCCCGCTCGGTGAGCTTGAACGGGTCGCTGCTCCAGGCCTGGCCGTCCACCGGCACCACGTCGGTGTGGCCGGAGAGCACGACCCCGCCCTCCTCCGCCGGCCCCAGGGTGGCGATCAGGTTGGACTTCGCCCCGTCCGGGCTCGGGGCGCGTCGATGCGGCACGCCGTGGCTGTCGAGGTAGGCCTCCACCCACTCGATCAGCGGCAGGTTCGACAGTCGCGAGGTGGTGTCGAAGGCGACCAGGCGATCGAGGATCTCGGTCGCCCGCTGGGTCAGGTCGTCGGACATGGCGCCAACCTACCCGGCGCCGCTACCTGGCCGGAAGCGGTTTCGCTCAGCCCTGCATCACCCGGCCGGGTCCTGGCAGCACGCCGAGCAGTTCGATGCGGAAAATGAGCGGCGAGTTGGGCGGGATCTCGCCGCCGCCCGCGCCTTCCTCGCCATAGCCCTGCTCGGGCGGGACGTAGAGGACCCACTCGTCACCCGGGCGCATCTGCTGCAGCGCTTCCTGCCAGGCGGGGATCAGCCCCTCCAGCGGCATGGAGGCGGGGACGCCCCGGTCGTAGCTGGAATCGAACACCTTTCCGTCCGGCAGCTTGCCCTCGTAGTGGACCTTCACCTCGTCGGTGAGCTGCGGCTTCATCCCGCCTTCGGGGCCGGAGCGGACCACCTTGTAGAGCACGCCCGACGGCAGCTTCTGCACGCCCGGCTCGGCGGCCGTCTTGGCGATGAACGCCGCCGCCTCCTTTTTGGCCGCCTCCGGCGCGGCGGCGGTCTCCCCGCGGTTGCAGGCCGCGAGGGCGAGGGTGGCGGTCAAGGCGAGGAGGAGGCGTCGGGTGGTCATGGGGCGAGGCCTTACACCGAGCGGGCCGTCCAACCCAAGCCCCTGCCGCGTCAGACCGTCCGCGGCGGGTAACCGTTGGCGCGCAGCGCGTCCATGATCTCCTGGGTGTGCTGGGAGTCGCGGGTCTCGATCATGATGTCGAACTCCGCGCCCTTGGCGGGCACGTCCAGGGCCAGGCGGTTGTGGGCCACCTCGATGATGTTGGCGCCGTGTCCGCCAATCACCGCCGAGACCGTGGCCAGGAGGCCCGGGCGGTCGTCGCCGATGATGCGCAGGGACACCAGCCGGTTGTCGCGCACCAGCTCGCGGGTCAGCACCGAGGCCAGCAGGCGGGTGTCGATGTTGCCGCCGGTGAGGATCAGGCCGCACTTCTTGCCGCGGAACTTCTCCGGGTAGGCCAGCAGGCCCGCCAGCGAGGCCGCGCCGGCGCCCTCCGCCACCGTCTTCTCGACGTTGCAGTAGAGGGCGACGGCGCGCTCCAGATAGGGCTCCTCGAGCAGCAGCACGTCGTCGATCAGCGGCCGGGCGATGGCGTAGGTGAGGTCCCCGATGGTCTTGACCGCGATGCCCTCGGCGATGGTCGAGGCGCCCACCTGGGCCGACGCGTTCATGCCGCGCATCTTGGCCGTGAAGGACGGGTACATGGCCGGCTCGAGGCCGACGATCTCGATGTCCGGCTTGATGGACTTGGCCGCCGTCGCGACGCCGGCGATCAGCCCGCCGCCGCCGATGGGGACGGGCAGCACCTCCAGGTCGGGGGCGTCCTCCAGCATCTCCAGCGCGACCGTCCCCTGGCCGGCCATGACGTCCACGTCGTTGAACGGGTGGACGAACACCAGGTCCCGCTCGGCGCAGACCTTCTGGGCGTGGGCCGAAGCGTCGTCATAGCCGTCGCCGTCCAGCACCACCTCGGCGCCGTGCGCCCGGGTCTGCTGCACCTTCATGAAGGGGGTGGTGCGCGGCATCACGATGGTGACCGGGATCCCCAGCCGGGCGGCGTGGTAGGCCAACGCCTGGCTGTGGTTGCCGGCCGAGGCGCAGATCACCCCGCGCTTCTTCACGTTGTCGCCAAGCTGCAGCAGCTTGTTGAGCGCGCCGCGCTCCTTGTAGGCGGCGGTGAACTGCAGGTTCTCGAACTTCACCCACACTTCCGCGCCGGTGATCTCGGAGAGAGTCCGCGAATAGCGGCAGGGCGTGCGCTCGATATGCCCCTTGAGCCGGTCGGCGGCCGCGCGGATGTCGTCGATGGTCAGGGTCATGGCAGGGGTCGGGCGCTCAAAAGGTCGGGCAACCTAATGGCTCGGCGCCCCGGGAGCAAATCTCAGCTTCCGCGCAGGCCGCGCCACTGGTCGAGCCGGCGCATCGCCTTGCCCGGAAGCTCGGACACCGGACCGAGCGGCAGCGACTCGACGGCCCGGCGGACCTCGTAGACCGCCGCCCGGGTGAGGGTGGCGGTGGAGGGCAACCCGACGAAGCCGTGGGCGATCGAGACGCCGTCGTTGGCCAGTTCGCGCTTGAAGCGCACCTCGCCGGGGCCGAGGTCGAGCCGGTCGAAGGGCGTCTCGTCCATCCAGCGCAGGATGTCCTGGAAAAGCAGCAGACCGGGTGAATGGCGCTCCAGCTCCGGGTCGTGGGCGATGATCCAGGCGTGGATGGTGCGCCGGCCGCGCAGGTTGAGCTGCACGGCGGCCAGCCGGTCGCCGAAGTGCAAAGTGAAGAGCACCGCGCCAAAGTCCGGGTCCCGGCTGGCGAACAGCTGTTTGAGCAGGCCCAGGGTCCAGCCGGCGGAGAAGATGTCGGTCTGACCGGTGGCGCGGAATTGGGCTCGCTTCCAGGCGATCAGCTGGTCGAAGGCCGCCTCCGAGCGGGAGAAGGCGGTGAACACCGGCTCGGCGACCTCGCGCTCCACCCGGCGGCGCTTGCGGTCGCAGTCCTTGATCAGGCCCACGCCCGCCGCCTTGCGCTCGGCCTGGTAGGCGCAGTAGCCGCCGGAGAGGTCGGCG
>NZ_DATAGM010000103.1:0-3848 GCF_036263695.1 Phenylobacterium sp. | reverse complement strand
ATGATCTCCATCACCGGCGCGCTGTGACCGAAGGTGGCGGCCGTGTCCACCACCCGCTCCTGGAATGTCCCTTCCTCTGCGAACAGCAGCCGGTAGGCCGAGCGCAGCTCGCTGATGGTTTCGCGCGAGAAGTTCCGGCGCTTCAAGCCGACCAGGTTCAGCCCCTCCAGGTGGGCGTGGTTTCCCCAGACCAGGCCGTAGGGGATGACGTCCTTGGTCACCGCCGCCAGGCCGCCGATGAAGGAGTAGCGGCCGACCCGGCAGTACTGGTGCACGGCCGCCAGGCCGCTGATCGTGACGAAGTCGCCGACAGTGACGTGGCCTGCAAGGGTCGCGGAGTGGGCGAGCACCACGTTGTCGCCGACCTCGGCGTCGTGTCCCACGTGGCAGGTCGCCATGTACATGCCGTCGTTGCCGACCTTCGTCAGGGCGCCGCCCTGGGGCGTCCCGATGTGCATGGTCACGTGTTCCCAGATCAGGTTCCGATCGCCGATCACCAGGCGGGTCGGCTCGCCCCGGTATCCGCCATGGTGTGGCGGCCCCCCTAGGTTCGAGAAGTTGCGGATCGTGCAGTCCGCGCCGATCTCCGTGTGACCTTCGATGACCACGTGGGCCAAGACCTTGGTCCGGGCCCCGATGCGCACATTCGGGCCGATGATCGAAAACGGACCGATGCTGACGCCCTCGGCCAGCTCGGCGCCGTCCTCGATGATGGCGGTCGGATGGACGGTGACGCTCACTGGGTCTCAACCACCATGGCCGCGAACTCCGCCTCGGCGGCCACGCGGTCGCCCACCAAGCCGCGGCCGCGGAACTTGAACATGTCGCCCCTGGCCCGCACCACCTCAACAGGCATGCGCAGCACGTCGCCCGGCCGCACGGGCGCGCGGAAGCGGCAGTTGTCGAGGGAGGTGAAGAAGATGGTCTTGCCGGCCACGTCCACGTTCAGCGACTTGGACATCAGCACCGCGCCGGTCTGGGCCAGGGCCTCGACGATCAGCACGCCGGGCATCACCGGGTATTCCGGGAAATGGCCCACGAAGAAGGGCTCGTTGATCGTCACGCACTTGATGCCGACGATCGACTGGTGGGCCTTGTAGTCCTCCGCGCGATCGACCAGCAGGAACGGGTAGCGGTGGGGGATCCGCTTGACGATCTCGCTGATGTCGATGTCGCCCGGGGCCTCGTTGACCGGGGCCTTACGGCTCATTGTTCCGCTCCCTCCCTGCGGCGGGCCGCCATCTTCGCGATCCAGGCCGTCTCGCGCATCCAGCGCTTCAGCGGCCGGGCCGGAGATCCGCCCCAGGTCTCGCCGGCGGGCACGTCCTTCATGACGCCGGACGCCGCCGCGATGCGTGCGCCGGGGCCGATCACGACGTGGTCTGCAACGCCGGCGCGGCCGCCGAATTGGACGCCGTCGCCGATGACAACGCTGCCTGAGATGCCCGTGTGAGCCGCCATGGCGCAGTTGCGTCCGACGCGGACGTTGTGGGCGATCTGCACCTGGTTGTCGATCTTCGTGTTCTCGCCGATGACGGTGTCGTCGAAGGCGCCGCGGTCTATGCAGGTGTTCGCGCCGACCGTCACCCCGTCCTGGAGGATCACCCGGCCGAGCTGGGGAATATCCACCACGCCGGTCGGGCCGGCGGCGGCGCCGAAACCCGGCTCGCCGATCACCGCGCCCGCAAGGATGCGCACACGGTCGCCGATCAGCGAAAAGCCGATGACGGCGTTGGCGCCCACCTGGCAGTCGCGGCCGATGGCGACCCCGGGGCCGATGACCACGCCGGGCCCCAGCACCGTTCCGCGGCCGATCTCCGCGCCGGGACCGATGATGACGTTAGGCGCAAACCGCACCCCCTCCTCCAGCCTGGCCGACGGCGAGATCGCCTCCCCGCCTTCGATCTGGCGGGGCCGGTGCAGTCGCTCGGCGGCGGCGGCGTAGGCGGCCTGCGGATGGGGCGTGATCAGCGCCACGCAGCCCTCAGGCGCCGAGGCCGCCTCGCGTGCGCCCACGAAGGCCGCGCTGGCTTCGCTGGCGGCGAGCTGCGAGGCGTAGCGGCGGTCAGACAGGAAGGTGATGGTGCCCGGGCCCGCCCGGCCAAGCACCGCCACGGCGGTGATGGCCAGGCCGGCGGCCTCGGGCCGGCTGAGCTCGGCCCCCGTCAGCTCGGCGAGGTGGCCGAGGGAGATAGGGGAGCCGGTCTCGAAGAATCGCGGGTCGGGCATGCGCTATCCTACCCGCGATGCGACGCGCGTCAGCGGCGCTGGGCCGTGGCGGCGGGAGCGGCCGGAGCGGCGGCGGCCAGGGCCGGAGCCGGGACCTTCTGGTTGAGGCGGTCGACGACGGCCTGGGTGATGTCCATGGACGGGTTGCCGATGACCAGCACGTTACGGTCGATCAGCACGCTGCAGCGGCGTTGCTGGTAGACCTCGGCGATCGTCGGGGAGATCTGATTGGCGATCTGCTCCTGCGCCTGGCGCTCGGCCGGTTGCAGGTTGTTGCGGCGAGCGGACATCTTGGTCTGCAGGTCCTGCACGCGCTTGCGAAGCGCCTCGGGCGTGCTCTGCGGATTGTTCTGGTAGGGCGCCAGCTCCTGCTGGAGCTTCTGGCCTTCGGCGGCAAACTCGGAGTTGATCTTGCGTTCGACGGCCTGAACCGCGTTGGTCGCCAGGACGCTGGCCTGCGGATCGATGGTGCAGACGCCGCTGAGCGCCGCGCCGTGGGTGATCTGCGGCGCCTGTTGCTGTTGCTGTGCAGGTTGGGCCGGCCGGGCCTGGGCCAGCGCCGATGTGGCGGTGAAGCTAAGCGCTGCAACGCAGGCGCTCGCCACGATGGACTGGATTTTCATAGGGATCAGAACCTGGTTGAGGTGGAAAACCGGAAGGTTTCGGTCTTGTCGTAGTCTTCTTTGGCCAAAATCTGGCTGAAGTCGAACCTGATGGGCCCCATCGGAGATCGCCAGAATATGCTAATGCCGGCCGAAGCGCGCAGGGACGTGTCGTCGCGGATACAGGTGTTGCGCGTCCCGGGCATGGCCGGATTGGGCAGGAAGGTGCCCGGATTGGCTGGATCCTCGATCGTCGGGTTCAGGCAGTCCAGGTCCCCGGCCCGGTAGAGAAGCTCTTCGTCGTCGAGCTGGCCGACGGTGCCGAAGTCGCTGAACAGCGCCGCCTTGATCCCGTACTGCTCGGGGATGAAGGTCGGGATCTCCAGCTCGACAGATCCGATGGCGTAGAGCTTGCCGCCGAGCGGCTCGTTCAGGCCGCCGGTCAGGTCCCGAGGGCCGACGCCGGCCGTCTCGAAGCCGCGGAAGTTGTTGCCGCCCTTGTAGAAGCGGTCGTTGATGCGGATCCGCTCGGAGCCGAAGCCGGTGATGTAGCCGGCCGAGCCCGACACGCTCAGCTTAAAGTCCTTGTTGAAGCCGTGGTACCAGGCCCCTTCGACTTCGCTGCGCAGGTAGTTCACGTCGCCGCCGAGGCCCGCGAAGTCCTGGCTGACCGTCGTGTAGAAGCCACGGGTCGGGACGACGGGGTCGTTCCGCTTGTCCCAGCGCCAGGTGTAGCCGACCAGCGAGGTCAGGTAGTCGCCTTCCTGCTCGCAGAACACCCGCGAGACGAAGGCGGTCTCGCAGATGCCGCTGGGGATCTCCACGGAGTCGTGCCGCAGGGTGTAGCGGACGGAGCCGAAGGAGTTCAGCGTCAGCGGGAAGCCGAACCGAACGCCGCCGCCGGTGGCGGCGGTGGTGTAGGACTGGAACTCTGAATAGTCCTGGCGGAAGTGGTAGAGGTCGAAGGTCGCGCGCAGGTCGCGCCCCATGAAGCGCGGCTCGGTGAACGAGAAATCC
>NZ_DATAGM010000102.1:0-4956 GCF_036263695.1 Phenylobacterium sp. | reverse complement strand
AGGCCGCCTGGTCCTTCAGGCCCGCCGGCAGGTAGTCGATCACCTCGCCCCGCAGCCGATAGCCGGTGCAGACCTTGACGGTGTCGAACCCGTCGAGGATGTCGAGCTTGGTCAGCACCACGCCCTCGATGCCGCCGACGGCGATGGACTGGCGCACCAGCACCGCGTCGAACCAGCCGCAGCGGCGCTTGCGCCCTGTGACGGTGCCGAACTCGTTTCCCCGCGTGCCGATCAGCTCCCCGGTCTCATCGTGCAGCTCGGTGGGGAACGGCCCCTCGCCGACGCGGGTGGTGTAGGCCTTGACGATGCCCAGCACGAAGCCGCCGGCCGAGGGGCCGACGCCGGAGCCCGCCGCCGCCTGACCGGCGACGGTGTTGGACGAGGTGACGTACGGATAGGTCCCGTGGTCGACGTCCAGCAGGGTCGCCTGGGCGCCTTCGAACAGCACCCGCCTCCCGTCCTTCACCGCCTGGCCGAGGATCCGCCAAGCCGGCTTCACATAGGGCAGCACCTTGGGGGCGATCTCGGAGAGCTGCGCCATCAGCTGCTCAGGCGTGGCCGGCGGCAGGCCTAGGCCGGCCCGCAGCGCGCCGTGGTGGGCGAGCAGCCGCTCGATCTTGACCTCCAGGGCCTCCCGGTCCGCCAGGTCGGCGAAGCGGATCGCCCGGCGGCCGACCTTGTCCTCATAGGCCGGGCCGATGCCCCGGCCGGTGGTGCCGATCTTGGCGGCTCCCGCCCGGGCCTCGCGGGCGGCGTCCAGGTCGCGGTGCAGCGGCAGCACGATGGTGGCGTTGTCGGCGACCACCAGCAGGTCCGGCGAGATCGCCAGCCCTTGGGCCTTGGCGCGCTCGATCTCGTCCAGCAGCGACCACGGGTCGACCACCACGCCGTTGCCGATGATCGACAGCTTCCCCTGCACGAGGCCGGACGGCAGCAGGCTCAGCTTATAGGTGGAGTTGCCGACGACGATGGTGTGGCCGGCGTTGTTTCCGCCCTGAAAACGGACGACGACCTCGGCCCGGTTCGCGAGCCAGTCGATGACCTTGCCCTTGCCTTCGTCGCCCCACTGGCCGCCGATGACGGTGACATTTCCCATAGATACGATCTCCCAGCCTGCCGGGCGGGTCTGACCCCGCCCTTCGACAGGCGCTCGGCGGGGGGACGTGAGATCGGTTGTGGCCGGGGCGCGTCGCGCCCGCACGGCGGCGCCCTTTTCGTCGTGCTCGGGCGCCTCGTCAAGCCCTTTGCGGAGAGCTAAGACCCGAGGTCATGGCCCGTCCGCGTTTCCATCTCGCCTTTCCGGTCCGCGATCTCGCCGAAGCCCGCGCCTTCTACGGCGGGTTGCTGAGCTGTCCCGAGGGGCGCTCTAGCGACGAGTGGATCGACTTCGACTTCTATGGCCACCAGATCGTCGCGCACCTGGCGCCGCAGGAGGCCGGCCACCACACGACCAACCCCGTCGACGGCGAGGACGTGCCAGTGCGCCACTTCGGGGTGATCCTGAGCATGAAGGACTGGCGCGCCCTGGCCGACCGGCTGGAGCGGGCGGGGGTGCAGTTCGTCATTCCGCCGCAGACCCGCTTCCAGGGCCAGCCCGGCGAACAGGCGACCCTGTTCTTCCTCGATCCTTCCGGCAACGCCCTGGAGTTCAAGGCCTTCGCCCGTGACGAGATGGTGTTCGCGAAGTGAGCGTCTCCTTCGTCGAGATCGGGGCGGCGGCGGCGCGCCTGGAGGGGCAGGCCGCTCACACGCCGCTGATCCACAGCCCGGCGCTGGACGAGCGGCTCGGCGCCAAGGTGCTGATCAAGCCCGAGACGATGCAGCGGGTCGGCGCCTTCAAGTTCCGCGGGGCCTACAACCGGCTGGTTCAGCTGACGGCGGAGGAGCGGTCCCGGGGCGTCGTCGCCTTCTCCTCCGGCAACCACGCCCAGGGCGTGGCGCTGGCCGCCCGGCTGCTGGGCATCCGCGCCCTGATCTTCATGCCGTCAGATGCCCCGAAGGTGAAGGCCGAGGCGACGAGAGGCTACGGCGCGGAGGTGCGCTTCTACGACCGGCTGACCGAGAGCCGCGAGGCGATCGCCGCCGAGGTCGCGGCCGAGCGCGGTTCGACCATCGTCCCGGCCTTCGACGACGAGCACGTCATCGCCGGCCAGGGTACGGTGGGCCTGGAGCTGGTTCGCCAGGCCGAGGCGATGCGAGAGGCGCTGGACTTGGTCGTCTGCCCGGTGGGCGGCGGCGGCCTGATCGCCGGATGTTCCGTCGCCATCAAGACGCTGTCGCCGCAGACCCAGATCTTCGGCGTCGAGCCGGAGGCCTACGACGACACCCGCCGTTCGATGGCCGCCGGCGAGCGGGTGACGATCAAACCGCAGGTTCGGTCCCTCTGCGACGCCCTGGAGAGCCCCGCCCCCGGCGAGCTCACCTTCCCGATCATCAGCCGCTGCGTCTCAGGCGTGGTCCCGGTCAGCGACGCGGAAGTCGCCGAGGCCATGCGCGTGGCCTTCAGCGTCCTCAAGCTCGTCGTCGAGCCCGGCGGCTGCGTCGGCCTCGCCGCCCTGCTGGCCGGCAAGCTGGACGTGGCGGGCAAGACCGTCGGCCTCATCCTCTCCGGCGGCAACGTCGATCCGGAGCTGTTCGCACGGGTGGTGCGCGGCGAAATCTAGACCTCTCCCTCTGCATACGGAAGGCGAGGGTTGGGTGAGGGAGGCCGCGGCCGCGGGCCAACTCAGGGGCTGGGGGTCCGGCGAGTCCCCCCTCGCCCTACCCTCTCCCCCGGCGAGCGGGGGGAGAGGTCTAGTGGTGCGCCGCCGGCGGGGCCTCGCCCTCGGGCGCTTCGCGGGGGGTGATCAGTCGGCCGAACTTGGGCCGCAGCCACTGTTCGAAGTCGTCGATGAACTCGTAGACGACCGGCACCATCACCAGCGACAGCAGGGTCGAGGTGATCAGGCCGCCGATCACCGCCACGGCCATCGGCTGGCGGAACTCGGCGCCCTGGCCGATGGCCAGCGCCGTCGGCAGCATGCCGGCGGCCATCGCCATGGTGGTCATGATGATCGGCCGGGCCCGCTCGCGGCAGGCCTCGAGCAGCGCCTCGCGCTGGGGCATGCCCGCCCGCTCCTGCTCGATGGCGTACTCGACCAGCAGGATCGAGTTCTTCGCCGCCAGCCCCATCAGCATCAGGAAGCCGATTAGCGCTGGCATGTTCAGCGACTGGCCCATGATCAGCAGGCCGAGGAACGCGCCCCCCACCGCCAGCGGCAGGGCCGAGATGATGGTGATCGGTTTGAAGAAGCTGCCGAACAGCAGGACCATCACCGCATACACCAGGGCGATCCCGGAGAAGATCGCGATAACGAACCCGCCGAAAAGCTGGGCCATGGCCTCCTGGTCGCCGGCCGAGGCCGGAGCGACGCCGGCCGGCAGGTTCTTCATGATCGGCAACTGGCGGACCGCCGCGGTCGCCTCGCCGAGCTGGACGCCTGGGGCAAGGTCGGCCTGGACGGTGATCTGCCGCTTGCGGTCGAACCGGTCGATCTGGCCAGGGCCGGCGCGGAACTCGATGTCCGCGACCGCGTCCAGTGTGGTCGTCCCGCCGGTGGCGGTGGCGACCCGCAGGTTGCGGATCACCGCCAGGTCGGCGCGGGCGTTCTGCGGCAGCCTCACGCGGATCGGAATGCGCCGCTCACCCTGGGTCAGCTTGGCGACGTTGGCGTCGATGTCGCCGACGGTAGCGATGCGCGCCGCCTGGGCGATGTCCTGAGCGCTGACGCCGAGCCGGGCGGCGTCCTCCACCCGGGGCGTGATGATGATCTCGGGCCCGCTGGGCGGGGTGTCGAGCCGCGGATCGCGGACCAGGTCCAGGGTGGCCATCTCGCGCTGCAGCCTAAGCGCCGCCTCCTCGAGCCCCTGGCCGGTGTCGCTGGTCAAAATCATCTGCACCGTCGAGCCGCCGAAGCCCTGGCCGGCGTAGGTCACCCGCGCGTCGGGGATCGCCCGCTGCAGCGGCAGAAGTTGGCCGCGGATCTCGGGCACCTTCAGCTCGCGCTCGCGCTTGAGGACGACCGTAACCGTGCCGGTGTTGACGCCGCCGCCGCCTCCGCCCCCGAACGGATTGAACGAGCTGCCGCCGACGCTGGCGAAGACCGCGGCCGTTTCGGGCCGTTCCTTCAGCCTGTCGGTGAGGATCTGAACCGTCCGCTCCATGTCGGCCAGGCTCGCGCCCGGCGGGCCCTCGATGTCGAGGTTGTAGAAGTTAGGGTTGCCCTCGGGCTGCAGACCCTTGGGAATGATCGCCACGAGCGCCAGCGAGGCGATGAAGATGCCGAGGCCGGCGAGGCTGGCGATGATCCGGTGGTCGAGCGCCCACTCGAGCAGCCGCCGGTAATAGCCCGGCAGCTCCCGGCGCGGCGAGGCCGCCTTGGGCTTCATGAAGTACGCCGCCAGCAGCGGCGTCAGCAGGCGCGCCACCACCAGCGAGAACAGCACCGCCACGGAGACGGTCAGGCCGAACTCCTTGAAGAACTGACCCGGGATGCCCGGCATGAACGAGACCGGGGTGAACACCACCACGATGGTGAAGGTCGTCGCCACCACCGCCAGGCCGATGGAGTCCGCCCCCTCGATCGCCGCCTGGTAGGGCCGCATGCCGCGGTGGATGCGTTTCTCGATGTTCTCTATCTCGACAATGGCGTCGTCCACGAGGATGCCGATCACCAGGGTCAGGGCCAGCAGGGTCACGACGTTCAGCGAGAAGCCGACCAGGTGCATCACCGCGAAGGTCGGGATCAGCGACACGGGCATCGCGATGGCGGTGATGGCGGTGGCCCGCCAATCCCGCAGGAACAACCACACCACCAGCGCCGCCAGCAGCATGCCCTCGATCAGCGTGTGCTCGGTGGCGGCGAACTCCACCCGCGTGTCGTCCACGAAGGAGATGATCTTCTCCATCCGGACGTT
>NZ_DATAGM010000101.1:0-6385 GCF_036263695.1 Phenylobacterium sp. | reverse complement strand
ATCGCCATGGAGCAGGCGATCGCCGACGCCGGTCTGGAGGCCGATGAGGTCTCCAACGAGATGACCGGCCTGATCGTCGGCTCGGGCGGGCCTTCCACCCGCGCCATCGTCGAGGCCGCCGCCACCGCCAAGGAGCGCGGCCCCAAGCGGATCGGTCCGTTCGCGGTGCCCAAGGCGATGAGCTCGGGCCCCTCGGCCACGCTGGCCACCTGGTTCAAGATCCGCGGCCTGAACTTCTCCATCTCCTCGGCCTGCGCCACCAGCGCCCACTGCATCGGCTCCGGTTACGAGCAGATCGCCTGGGGCAAGCAGGACGTGGTGTTCGCCGGCGGGACCGAGGAGCTGGACTGGACGCTCAGCGTCCTGTTCGACGCCATGGGCGCGATGAGCACCGGTTACAACGACCGCCCCAGCGTCGCCAGCCGCGCCTATGACAAGAACCGCGACGGCTTCGTCATCGCCGGCGGGGCCGGCATCGTCGTGCTCGAGGAATACGAGCGGGCGAAGGCCCGCGGCGCCAAGATTTACGGCGAGATCGTCGGCTATGCGGCCAACTCCGACGGCTTCGACATGGTCGCCCCCTCGGGCGAGGGCGCGGCCCGCTGCATGAAGCTGGCCCTCAAGGGCGCCGGCGACCGCAAGGTCGACTACCTGAACCCGCACGGCACCTCGACGCCGGTGGGTGACATCAAGGAGATGGAGGCGGTCCGCGCGGTGTTCGGAGATGCTCCGCCGCTGATCTCGTCCACCAAGTCCCTGACCGGCCACAGCCTCGGGGCGGCCGGCGCGCAGGAGGCGATCTACTCCTTGCTCATGCTCAACAACGGCTTCGCCGCGCAGAGCGCCCACATCGAAGAGCTGGACCCGGCCTTCGCCGACCTGCCGATCGTCCGTGAGCGGATCGACCGCCCGCTCGAGACGGTGATGAGCAACAGCTTCGGCTTCGGCGGCACCAACGGCAGCCTGGTGATGGCGAAGATCTAGGCCTAGCCAGCGCCAGGCAGGGCGAAGCGCTGCCTGGCGCCCTCAGCTCCCGGTGAACACCGGGTCGCGCTTCTCGCGGAAGGCCTGCACCGCCTCCTTGTGGTCAGCGCTCTTGCGCAGGACGCGAAGTTCCGCCGCCTGCATCTTGTCGGCGTCCTCGGGGGACAGGTCTGGGGCGCGGCTGGAGACCCGCTTGGCGGCGGCCACCGACAGGGGCGCGCGCGAGGCGATCCGCTCGGCCAGCGCCAGGGCGGCCGGCATGAGGGCGTCCGGCTCGTGCACGGCGGTGACCAGGCCGAACCGCTCGGCCGTGGCCGCATCGTGCGGCAGGCCGGTCAGCAGCATGGCCTTGGCGGGCCCGACGCCGATGATCCTGGGCAGCCGGTAGGCGCTGGCCATCAGCCCGACGTTGACGCCGGCGGCGGTGAACTTCGCTTCCGTCGAGGCGATCCGGATGTCGCAGCACAGCGCCAGCTCGAAGCCGCCGCCGACGCACCAGCCGTTGACCGCCGCGATCACCGGCACGCGGCTGGCGTCCAGCCGCTCCAGGAGCCTGGCGAACCCGGCCAGGTCCTCGCCCTGCGGCCCCACGTCCTTCAGGTCATCGCCCGAGCAGAACGCTCGGCCCTTGCCGGTGACCACTAGGCAGCGGACCTCGGCGTGGGTCGCCACCTCGTCCAGCACCTCCATGAAGGTGGCCCGCATCGAGACCCCCAACGGGTTCATCGGCGGATTGTCGATGGTCAGCACGCGCACGTGCTGCGACGGCGCCTCCAGGTGGACGGTCCCGCTCATGCCTTCACTTCCTCCCCGACGCCGATCACGCCCGACGCCACAAGTTTCTCGATCTCGTCGTCGCCCAGGCCCGCCTGCGCCAACACCTGCCGGCTCGACGAGCCCAGCGGCGGCGGCCCGCGCTTCACCTCGACCGGGGTCTTGGAGAACTGCAGCGGCGTGCGGGTGAACTTGCGCCCCTCCACCTCCGCCAGCAGGCCGCGGGCCTCAACGTGCGGGTCGGTCAGGGCCTTGTCGATGGTGTTGATGGGGCCGGACGGCACGCCGACGGCCTCGAAGCGCGCCACCCATTCCTCTGTGGTCGCGGCGGCCAGGACCTTCTCGATCCGTTCGGCCAGGGCGTCGCGGTTGAGCACCCGCGAGCGGCCGTCGGCGAATTGCGGATCGTCCTTCAGGGTCGGATCGCCCAGGGCCTGGCAGAACCTGGCCCACAGCCGGTCGTTGTTGACCCCCACCACCACGTGGCCGTCGGCGGTCTTCAGCGCCTCGTAGGGCGCGGCCAGCCGGTGGCGCGAGCCATTCGGCTTGGCGACTTCACCGGTGGAGAGGTGCAGCCCGGTCTCCCAGACCGTGTAGGCGATGGCGCTCTCCAGCAGGGAGGTCTCCACGTGCTGCCCCTCGCCGGTCTTCTCCCGGTGGTGCAGGGCGGCCAGCACGCCCAGCGCCGCGAACACCCCGGCGTTGAGATCCGACAGCGGCACCCCGGCGGCGGTCGGCTTGGTGGAGCCCACCTCGCCGGTGAAGCTCATGATCCCGCTCATCGCCTGGGCGATCAGGTCGAAGCCGCCGCGGTCGCGGTAGGGGCCGGTCAGACCGAAGCCGGAGACGGAAGCGTAGATCAGCGCGGGGTTCTCCGCCGACAGCTGCGCATAGCCCAGGCCCATCCGATCCAGCGCGCCTGGGCGGTAGTTCTCCACGAAGATGTCGGCGCTCTTCGCCAGACGCTTGATCACCGCCTGGCCTTCGGGCTTCGACAGGTCAACGGCCAGCGAGCGCTTGTTGCGGTTCACGTAGTCGAATGCCTTGAACCTGGCCTTAGGGTGCCCCCGGGTGGTCTCCCCCTCGAGCGGCTCGATCTTGATCACGTCCGCGCCCAGGTCCGCCAGCAGCAGCGAGCACCAGGCCCCGGCGATCACGTGCGTGCAGTCGAGCACTGTCAGGCCGGCGAGCGGCGAGGCCATCAGCGTCCCTCCCGTTGGGTTCTTGTCGTTGGGGGACAGTAGCAACGGAAGGCGCCGCCCGTCTTCCCTCCCCTTCTGGGGAGGGAAGACGATGCGCAGCATCGGCGGGGGAGTCGCGTGCGCCACCTGCGCTGGCCGGCCAACGCCCTGCAGCTCGTCGCTTCCCCACCCGTCCGCTTCGCTCCGCTCGCGGCCGAGGCGCTGGAGGTCATCGCCCGCCGTGGCGAGGGCCTGATGAGCTTCGTCGACCGCTATCGCCGGCTGGCCGACCTGCCGCCGGCGGCCAAGGTCCGCGTACCCTTGGCCGAGCTGATCGCCCGCGTCGACCGGCTCATGTCGGCGCAGATGCAGGCGGCGGGCGTCGCCTACGCCAGCGTCGCTCCCGACGCGGGGCTGACGGTGCAGGCGGACCCGGACCTGTTGGAGCAGGCGCTGATCAACCTCCTGAAGAATGCGCTCGAGGCGGCGCGCAGATCGCCCGGCGCGGCGGTTCGGCTGAGCTGCGCGGAGGCCGGCGAGGCCGTCGCGATGGTGGTCGAGGACACTGGCCCCGGGCTGACACCCCAGGACCTGGAGCGCGCCTTCACGCCCTTCTTCACGACCAAGACCGGCGGCTCGGGCGTCGGCCTTTCCCTCGCCCGCCAGATCGCGCTGGCCCACCGGGGACGGCTGGACTACGCGCCGGGCCAGCCGGGCGCGCGCTTCACGCTGATGCTGGCGAAGGCCTAGGTCAGGGCGCGGATGTCCGCCCAGCGGTAGTCGACCTCGTAGACGAGGCCGCCGGGGCCGCGGTCGGCTCTGGGCTCTTCCGCCCGGCCGCCCATGTGCTCGTAGAAGGCTCGGGCGTTGAGGTTGTCCTCGAGCACCGAGATCACCAGGCTCTTGGCGTCGTGGGCGGCGAGCGCGCGGGCGGCGTCCTGCACCAGCCGCCGTCCTAGGCCCTCGCCGTGCGCGCGGCGAAGGACGTAGAGGGTGGCGATCTCGGCCTCGCCGGGCAGGCGGAAGCGGGATGGGCCGGCCGAGCAGTAGCCGACGACGCCTTCGCGCCCCTCGGCCAGCAGCACCACGTCGTCGGGACCGGGCTCCATCAGCGCCGTCCGCCAGCGTCGGGCGTGCACGTCCTCGCTCATCGCCGCCAGAAACTGGGCCGGCAGCAGGCCCTGGTAGGTCTCGCGCCACGACCTGACGTGCACCCGGGCGATGTCGCGAGCGTCGGAAGGGCCGGCGGGAACGATGAAATAGGACAACTGACGAACCGCCTTTCAGAAGAAGAGCTTGGTGCGTTCGGGGGAACGTTCAAGGGGGCCCGGCGGGTCACGGCGCATCTGCCGGTTTTTTCGGCGCCGCCCCGCGCGAACCTGTTAACAACTCCTTGCCGATCGTCGCAGGGGCGGCCTGGCGGGGCTGACGGGGCGGGCGGGCGCCGCTAGCTTCCGCCCGGAATGAACGCCGCCAGCCCGCAAAGTCCCGATGCCGCCCTCGCCAATGCGGCGGCGGCCAGCCCCGTGATGGCTCAGTTCTTCGAGGCCAAGGCGCGCCAGCCGGACGCGCTGGTGTTCTTCCGCATGGGCGACTTCTACGAGCTGTTCTTCGAGGACGCGCAGAAGGCCGCCGCCGCCCTCGGCATCACCCTCACCGCCCGCGGTCAGCACGGCGGCGCGCCTATTCCGATGGCCGGGGTGCCGGTGCACGCAGCCGAGGCCTATCTCGCCAAGCTGATCCGCGCCGGCTTCAAGGTCGCCGTCTGCGAGCAGATGGAGGACCCGGCCGAGGCCCGCAAGCGCGGCTCCAAGTCGGTGGTCCGGCGCGACATCGTCCGGGTGGTCACCCCCGGCACCCTTACCGAGGACGGCCTGCTCGACGCCCGCGGGGCCAACCGGCTCGCCGCCGTGGCGGTGCGGGCCGGACAGGCCGCGGTGGCCAGCGTCGAGATCTCCACCGGCGAGGTGGAATGCCTGGCGGTCGGCCGCGACGGGCTGGCCTCGGCGCTCGCCGCGCTCGGCCCCTCCGAGATCCTGGTCCCGGACCGGCTGTTCGCCGACGAGGTGGTCAGCGCCGCGCTGAAGGCCGGCGGCGGCTTCGTCCAGCCGCTGCCCTCGGCCCTGGCCGAGCCGTCGGCCTCGGAAGCCCGCTTGAAGCGGCTCTACGGCGTCGAGACCCTGGACGGCTTCGGCCAGCTCTCGGGCGCTGAGATCGCCGCACTCGGCCTGATCGCGGCCCACCTGGAGACCACCCAGGCCGGCCGGATGCCGGCGCTGACCGCGCCCCGCCGGGCCGGCGAGGCCGACGTGATGGCCATCGACCCGGCGACCCGGGCCAGCCTCGAGATCGAGAAGAGCCTGTCCGGGTCCCGTGAGGGCGGGCTGCTGGGCGCCATCGACCGGACGGTGACGGCCGCCGGGGCGCGGCTGCTGGCCTCGCGCCTGGCCCGTCCGCTGCTGGATCCCGCCGCCATTGACGCCCGGCTCGACGCCATCGCCTGGCTCTGCGAGCACCGGCCGCTGCGCCAGCGGCTGCGCGAGCGGCTGAAGGGCCTGGGCGACATGGCCCGCGCGCTGTCGCGCCTGGCGCTTGGCCGGGGCGGCCCGCGCGACCTCGGCTGCCTGCGCGACGGCCTGGCGGCCGGCGAGGCGGCGGTCGCCTTGTTCGCCGCCGAGCCTAGCACTCTCAATCCGCCTCCAGCCGAGCTCGCGAGCGCCCTGGCGGCGCTCGACCCGGCCCGGGCCCCCGAGCTCGCACAGCTCAAGGCGCTGCTGGAGGCGGGTCTCGGATCCGAGCTGCCGACGCTCACCCGCGACGGCGGCTTCGTGGCGCCGGGCGTTCGGCCCGAGCTCGACCAGGCCCGTGGCTTGCGCGACGACTCCCGCAAGGTGGTCGCCGCCTTGGAGGCCCAGTTGGCGGCCGAGAGCGGCGTGGCGCTGCGGGTGCGCCACAACGCCGTGCTCGGCTACTTCGTCGAGGCCAGCGCCAAGGCGGCCGAGCCGCTGATGAAGCCCCCGCTCAACGCGACATTCATTCATCGCCAGACGCTCGCCAACCAGGTCCGCTTCACCACCGTGGAGCTGGCCGAGCTCGACGCGCGCATCGCCCAGGCCGCCGAGCGGGCCCTGGCCATCGAGCTGGAGACCTTTGAGGCCTGGCGCGAGGCCGCCTGCGCCGTCGCCGCCCAGGTGCAGGCCGCGGCCGAGGGCTTCGCCCGCCTCGATGTCGCCGCCGGCCTCGCCGAATGGGCCGAGGACGTCGGCGCGACGCGGCCGGTGGTCGATCGCTCCACTGCATTCGAAGCGCAGGCCGCCCGCCACCCGGTGGTCGAGGCCGCGGTGCGCCGGGCCGGCGAGGCCTTCACCCCCAACGACTGCCGCCTGGACGGGACCGGGGCCGGCGGCCCCAGGCTGGCCATCGTGACCGGCCCCAACATGGCCGGT
>NZ_DATAGM010000100.1:0-4133 GCF_036263695.1 Phenylobacterium sp. | reverse complement strand
GTGTCGGTGGCCAAGGAAATCGAGCTGACCGACCGGTTCGAGAACCTCGGCGCCCAGCTGATCCGTGAAGTCGCCTCCAAGACCAACGACAAGGCCGGCGACGGCACCACCACCGCCACCGTGCTGGCCCAGGCCATCGTCGTCGAAGGCCTGAAGTCGGTCGCCGCGGGCATGAACCCGATGGACCTGAAGCGCGGCATCGACAAGGCCGTCGGCCGCGTCGTTGAAGAGATCAAGGCCACCTCCAAGAAGGTCTCGGCCAACTCCGAAATCGCCCAGGTCGGCACCATCTCCGCCAACGGCGACACCGAAGTGGGCGCGATGATCGCCCGGGCTATGGAAAAGGTCGGCAACGAGGGCGTGATCACGGTCGAAGAGGCCAAGAGCCTGGAGACCGAGCTCGAAGTGGTCGAAGGCATGCAGTTCGACCGGGGCTACCTGTCGCCCTACTTCATCACCAACGCCGAGAAGATGGAGGCCGAACTCGAAGAGCCTCTGATCCTGCTCTTCGAAAAGAAGCTCTCCTCGCTGCAGCCGCTGCTGCCGGTGCTGGAAGCGGTGGTCCAGTCGGGCCGTCCGCTGCTGATCATCGCGGAAGACGTTGAAGGCGAAGCCCTGGCCACCCTGGTGGTCAACAAGCTGCGCGGCGGCCTGCGGGTCGCGGCGGTCAAGGCTCCGGGCTTCGGCGATCGCCGCAAGGCCATGCTGGAAGACATCGCCATCCTGACCGGCGGTCAGCTGATCAGCGAAGACCTCGGCATCAAGCTCGAGAACGTGACCCTCGACATGCTGGGCCGCGCCAAGAAGGTCTCCATCACCAAGGACGACACCACCATCGTGGACGGCTCGGGTGAAAAGGAAGGCATCGAAGGCCGCATCACCCAGATCAAGCGTCAGATCGAGGACACCACCTCGGACTACGACAAGGAAAAGCTGCAAGAGCGTCTGGCCAAGCTGGCCGGCGGCGTCGCGGTGATCCGCGTCGGCGGCTCGACCGAAGTCGAGGTGAAGGAGAAGAAGGACCGCGTCGACGACGCCCTGAACGCCACCCGCGCTGCGGTGGAAGAAGGCATCGTCCCCGGCGGCGGCGTCGCCCTGCTGAAGGCCTCCAAGGCGCTTGAAGGCTTCAAGGGCGACAACGACGACCAGGAAGCCGGCGTCGCCATCGTCCGCCGCGCCCTGCAGGCCCCGATCCGTCAGATCGCCGAGAACGCCGGCGTGGAAGGCTCGATCGTGGTCGGCAAGGTCCTGGAGAACGGCTCCGCGACCTTCGGCTTCAACGCTCAGACGGAAGAGTACGTGGACATGGTCCAGGCCGGCGTCATCGACCCGGCCAAGGTGGTCCGCACCGCCCTGCAGGACGCCGCTTCGGTGGCCGGCCTGCTGATCACGACGGAAGCGGCCGTGGTCGAAGCCCCGAAGAAGAACGCCCCCGCGGGCGGTCCCGGCGGCGGCATGGGCGGCATGGGCGACATGGACTTCTAATCCGAAGCCCGAAGCCCTACGTCTTCAAGGAAGGGCGGAGCCGCAAGGCTCCGCCCTTTTCCTTTGCGTCATTCTCGGGCCACCATGCGGACAACGAGAAAAGACGGAAGGAACGCCCATGCTGCTCCAGGGGCTGAAGGTGGTGGAGTTCTCCACCTGGGTCGCCGCGCCCGGCTGCGCCGCCATCATGGCGGATTGGGGCGCGCAGGTCGTGAAGGTCGAGAGTTCGGCGGGCGACGCCACCCGCGGCTTCTTCCCCGACGACGAGGAGAGCCCCTACAACCCGATCTTCTCCAACGAGAACCGCGGCAAGCGGGGGATCGTCCTGGACACCGGCCGCCCGGAAGGGCGCGCGGCGCTGCTGGCCCTGCTGAAGGGCGCGGACATCTTCATCACCAACCTGCGGCCCGGCGCCCTGAAGCGGGCCCGTCTGGACTATGAGGCGGTGAAGGACGAGCTGCCCCACCTGATCTACGCCAACGTCACCGGCTATGGCCTGGAGGGCGAGGAGATCGACACCCCGGCCTTCGACCTGACCGGCTTCTGGACCCGCAGCGCGGTCGCCGCCTGCACCATCCCGCCCGACCAGGAGCCCTTCACCTGCCGCCCGGGGTTCGGCGACCACGTGACGGCGCTGGCGACCCTGTCGGGCGTGCTGGCGGCGCTGCACGAGCGGACGCAGACCGGCCAGGGCCGTCAGGTGGAGACGGCGCTGATCCGGGTCGGCGCCTACGCCATCGGCTGGGACCTCTCGACCTTCCTGCGCTACGGCGAGGCGACCACGGCCCAGCCGCGGAACGACCGGCCCGGCGTTCTGTCCGGGTACTTCCGCACCAAGGACCAGCGCTGGTTCTGCGTCTCGTCCCGCAGCCCTAGGGACCAGCCGGCGCTGCTGGCCGAGCTCGGCCTGGCGGAGCTGAACGCTGAGCCGCGCTTTGCGCCGCCGGTCCGCGACATCGAGACGGTGCGCGAGCTGCGCGCGGTGCTGGACGCCGAGTTCGCGAAACACACCCTGGCTGAGGTGAAGGAGATCCTGCATCGCGCCGACCTCATCTGGGCGCCGATGGCCACCCTGCCCGAGCTGGTGGCCGACCCGCAGGCGCAGGCCGCCGGCTGCTTCGTGGAGGTCCCCGACCGCTTCGGGAACACCTACCGCGCACCCGCCGCCCCGGTGCGGTTCCCAGGCGCCCCCACCGGCCCCGCCGGCCCCGCGCCGGGACTGGGCCAGCACACCCGCGAGGTGCTGAAGGAGGCAGGCATGAGCGATGCCGAGGTGGAGAACCTGTTCGCCGTCGGGGCGGCCATGTAGCGACGTCGCCGGTGACGTGCGGGGCGAGGCGGGGGAGGAAGGAAACTACTTCGCCTCGTCCTTGACGAAGGCCGAACCCAGCCAGCTGACGATGCCGGTGATGATGGCCGCGGCGACGCCGGAGCCGAGCCCATCGACGGAGAAGCCGGGCAGGAACATCGCCACCAGCCCGATCATCGCCGCGTTCACGATCAGCAGGAACAGTCCGAGCGTGATCACCGTCAGCGGCAGGGTGAGCCAGAAGACGACCGGCCGGACCACGGCGTTCACGAGTCCGAGCAGCACCGCGGCCACCAGCAGGTAGACCCCGCTCGAGAAGGCGATGCCGCCCAGCAGCACGTCCGCCAGCCACAGGCCGAAGGCGGCGATCAGGGCGCGAAGGATGAAACGGACCACGGCGGGCGCTTTCCAGTGAAGCTTCGCGCTAGAGATGGCGCCTCCGCCGCGCCGGCGCAAACCCCCTCCCTGTCCCGGGCGGGAACGCAGGATCGGCGCCCCTAAGGCGGGCGCTTAGCTCTGCGCCGGGGTATCCTCGAGCGAGGGGACGTGCTGCGACAGCCGCCCGCCGATCCGGATCGGCTCGACGCGGCGGGCCAGGCCCGTGGCCGCGTCGGTCTCAACGTATACCCCGCAAACCGTGGCCGGCCCCTCGGCCGGTTTGTAGCGGCCGCCGGAGATGCGGGTGGTGAACCGCCGCAGCGGCTCCTCCTTCTGATTGCCGATGACGCTGTCGTAGTCGGCGCAGGCGCCGGCGTCGGTCTGGTAGGCGGTGCCGCCCGGCAGGATCTGGGCGTCGGCGGTCGGCACGTGGGTGTGGGTGCCCACCACCAGGCTGGCGCGCCCGTCGCAGAAGTGGCCCATGGCCATCTTCTCGCTGGTCGCCTCGGCGTGCATGTCGACCAGCACCGCGTCGGCCACCGCGCCCAGTGGGCAGGCCTCCAGCTCCTTGTCGACCGCCCCGAACGGATCGTCGAGGGAGTCCATGTGCACCCGGCCCAGCAGGTTGACGACCAGGATCCGCTTGCCGCTGTCGGTCTCGAACAGCTGGGCGCCGCGGCCGGGCGCATCGGCGAAGGCCGAGTAGTTGAGCGGGCGGATCAGACGCGGCTCGCGAACGATGTAGGTCAGCGCCTCCTTCTGGTCCCAGGAGTGGTTGCCCAGGGTCAGGCAGTCGGCGCCGGCGTCGAACAGCTCGCGGGCGGTGGACTCGGTGATGCCGAAGCCCGCGGCGGCGTTCTCGGCGTTGACCACCACGAACTCCAGGCCCAGCCGGCGGCGCAGCCCCGGCAGGTGCTCGACCAGCCCCTCGCGGCCCGACCGGCCGACCACATCCCCAAAA
>NZ_DATAGM010000099.1:0-5626 GCF_036263695.1 Phenylobacterium sp. | reverse complement strand
ATCGTGACCCGCATCGGCGAGATCCACAGTCTGGTGACCGAGATCGCCTCGTCGTCCCAGCAGCAGGCCTCGGGCGTCCAGGAGGTCAACATCGCCGTCCAGCAGATGGACAGCGTGACCCAGCAGAACGCGGCCATGGTCGAGGAATCCACCGCCGCGAGCCGCGCCATGGCCCAGGACACCGACCAACTCGCCCGCATCGTCAGCCGCTTCAAGATCGATGAACGCGCCTCGGCGGGCCGCCCGCACCTGGAGGTCGTCCCCGTCCGTCGCGGCGCGGCGTAGACGCTCCTACATCACCCCGGCGCGGACCAGGTCGTGGACCTGGAGGAGGCCGACAGGGCGGCCCTCCTCGACGACGAACAGCACGGTGACGGCCGGAGGCGGGTCGCTCATCAGCGCCAGCGCCTCGGAGGCCAGCATGCTGGTCGGGACGATCTTGCGGGGCCCGCGGGTCATCACCTGGTCGACGGTGGCGGCGAGCAGGCCGTCCACGTGGCGGCGGATGTCGCCGTCGCTGATCACGCCCGAGAGGCGGCCCGCGGCGTCGGTGACGCCGACCACGCCCCAGTTCTTCTCGCTCATCACCTGCAGCGCCTGAGGCATCGGAGCGCCCTCGGGGATCAGCGGCAGCTCGTCGGCGCGGTGCATCAGGTCGCCGACCGTCTTCAGCATGGCGCCCAGCTTTCCGCCCGGGTGGAAGACGTGGAAGTCGCTCGCCTTGAAGCCGCGCCGCTCCAGGAGGGCCACGGCCAGGGCGTCGCCGAGGGCGATCTGCAGGGTTGTGGAGGTGGTGGGAGCGGAGAGCTCGGCCGTCGCCTCGGGCGCGTCCACGAGCTGCAGCACCACATCGGCCGCCGCGCCGAGCGCGCTGTTGGCGCGGGCGGTCAGCGCGATCAGCGGGATGTGGAAGCGCTTGGCGTAGGCCAGCACGTCGGCGAGCTCGCGGTTCTCGCCGGACTTGGATAGGCACAGGATGGCGTCCTCCGCGCCAATCATGCCCAGGTCACCGTGGCTGGCCTCGTTTGCGTGGACGAACGTGGCCGGCGTGCCGGTCGAGGCGAAGGTCGCGGCGATCTTGCGCGCCACGTGGCCAGACTTGCCGATGCCGGTGCAGATGATCCGGCCCTTGGCGGCGAACAGCAGGTCGACGGCGGCCGAGAAGGCGCCGTCCAGCGAGTCCGCCTGCTGCCGGAGCGCTTCGGCCTCGCAGCCCAGGACCCGTCGGCCGACGGCGCTCGCGTCGAAGCCGCTCATTGGTTCGGCGCCACGGCCTGGGTCTGCAGGTCGCTGACCGCCTGGCGCGCGCGCTCGGCTTCGGCCATGGCTGCCTCGTGCTGACGCTGCAGCGCCGCCCGAACCTCCGGCCGCTGCTGGTAGGGCGTTTCGCCGAACGGGCCGGGCGAGCGGGCGCCCAGGCCTTGCGGCCAGACCATCGCCAGGCCAACCAGGCCGAGGGCCAGCAGGCCGATCGCGGGGAAGAACAGGCGGGAGAGCATGGGCAGCATATAGCCGCTCGCCGTGCGTCGCACCAAGCCGGGCCTTGACCCTCGCGCCGCCGCGCCCTAGGCCGCGAGGCCTCGCAACCGCCCGGAGGAAAAAGCGCCTTGCCCACCCTCGTCCTGCTCCGCCACGGCCAGAGCCAGTGGAACCTGGAAAACCGCTTCACCGGCTGGGTGGACGTGGACCTGACGCCGGAAGGCGAGGCCCAGGCGAAGAAGGGCGGCGAGCTGATCAAGGCCGCCGGCATCCGCATCGACCGGGCCTACACCTCGGTGCTGACCCGGGCGATCCGCACCCTTTGGCTGGCGCTGCACGCCGCGGGCCAGGTGTACGTGCCGGTGACCAACGACTGGCGGCTGAACGAGCGGCACTACGGCGGCCTGACCGGCCTGAACAAAGCCGAGACCGCCGAGAAGCACGGCGAGGAGCAGGTGAAGCTCTGGCGCCGGTCCTACGACATCCCGCCGCCGCCGCTGGCGCCGGGCGGCGAGCACGACTTCTCCAAGGACCGCCGCTACGCCGGGGTGACCCTGCCCGCCACCGAGAGCCTGAAGACCACGCTGGAGCGGGTGCAGCCCTACTGGGACGCCGAGATCGCACCGCACCTGAAAGCCGGCGAGAACCTGCTGATCGCCGCCCACGGCAACTCGCTGCGGGCGATCGTCAAGCTGCTGTTCGGGCTTTCCGACGAGGCGATCATTGGGGTCGAGATCCCCACCGGCAACCCGTTGGTCATCGAGCTGGACGACAGCCTCAAGCCCTGCTCGGCGCGCTACCTCGACGAGGCGCGCGCCCAGCCGCTGCCGCAGGCGGCGTGAGCGACGCCGACGAGGCCTTCATGCGCCGCGCCATCGCGGTGGCGCGGGCCGGCGTCGGCCTGACCGGAGAGAACCCCTCGGTCGGCTGCGTGATCGTCAAGGGCGGCGAAGTCATCGCCGAGGGCGCCACGGGCGCTGGCGGGCGACCCCACGCCGAAGAGAGGGCTCTGGACGCCGCCGGCGAGCGCGCCCGCGGCGCGACGGCTTACGTCACCCTGGAGCCCTGCGCCCAGAGGTCGGCGGCGACGACCTCCTGCTCCGAGCGGCTGGCGCAGGCCGGCGTCGCCCGGGTGGTGGTGGCCTGCACGGATGCGTCCGCCTTCGCCTCGGGCCGCGGCGGGGAGCGGCTCGCGGCCGTCGGAATTCCTGTCGAGGTGGGCCTGCTGGCGGCCGAAGCCGAAGCGGCGCTCTACGCGGACTACGTGCCGCGGAGCCACTGAGCCCTGAGGGGAGGCGGGCGGAGCGCGTTGGCGCGCCCCGCCCTTGGTCCGCTTAGCGGGCGGCCAGCTGGTCGGGCTGGGCCTTGGCCACCTGGATGTTCTGCCAGTTGGCGAGGGCGGTGCTGTAGGCCTTCTGGACGCAGTTGGCGTTCAACTGCAGTTCCAGCGGCGAGGGGCCGTCGGCCTTGTCGCGCTTGCAGACCGCGTGAGCGGCGGCGCGCAGCTCGGCCTGGACCGCGTCGGCCGACTTGCCGGCCACGTTGATGCGGATCTCCTGGGCCTGGGCCGGAAGAGCGGCGGCGGCGAGGAGGAGGGCGGTGGCGGTGATGGTCTTGATCATGTCTGGAGTTCCCAACTGATGTTGAAACTCCTCCCTATGAGACGCTTCTTAAGCGGACTGAGCGTCTGTGGTCCTGATTAGCCGATTCAGAAGACAAGTCTATGAAGGTGTTGTTGCCCAGCCGCGAGATATGGCAAGTGATCAACTTCCTATCAACTCCGAACTCCTGAGATCAATTCAGTAACATTCTGACAACTTCGCCAGATGACCTAGTGAGTGTCTGGCATACCGGCACAATTTGGCGGGGGCGTCAAAATTGTGTCCCGCTCCGCTCGTGACCGTCGAACGGCGCTTTGCGAAGCATAGTGGGAGTGCAAAGCTTCTCCCGCAGGCCCGCAAAGAGGCCGCACCCCGGGGGAGATCCGCAGCCATGTCCACCGCGAGCCTGCCGGCCGAGCGTTCGGCCGGGTACCGCTACCTGGTCGTGACCATCCTGATGGTCGTCTACACCTTCAACTTCCTGGACCGGCAGATCCTGTCGATCCTCGCCGAGCCGATCCGGAAGGACCTTGGGCTGTCCGACACCCAGCTGGGGGTGCTCACGGGCCTCGCCTTCGCGGTTTTCTACACCGGCTGCGGGATCCCGGTGGCCTGGCTCGCGGACAGGGCCAATCGGGTGCGGATCATCGCCGCGGCCTGTGCGATCTGGAGCCTGTTCTCGGCCGCGTGCGGGATGGCGAACAACTTCACTCAACTGCTGCTCTACCGGATTGGCGTCGGGGTGGGCGAGGCGGGGGGCTCGCCGCCGTCCTATTCGCTGATCTCGGACTATTTCGCGCCGCAGGACCGCGGCAAGGCGCTGGCCATCTATTCACTGGGGGTGCCGTTCGGCTCGATGATCGGGGCGGCCGCCGGCGGCTGGATCGCCGCCAGCTACGGCTGGCGCACCGCCTTCTACGCAGTGGGGCTGCCCGGGCTGCTGCTGGCGCTGATCCTTGTCATGGTGGTGCGCGAGCCTAAGCGGGGGGCGCTCGATCGGTTCGCCGAGGGCGAGACCGCGCATGCGCCAACGCCGCCCATGGCGATCGCGGTCGGAAGCTTCTTCCGCAACCGGACGCTGGTGATCACCGCCCTGTCGAGCGGCCTTTCCGCCTTCGTAGGCTATGCGGTGCTGACCTGGGCCCCGCCGTTTCTGATGCGGATCAAGGGCATGGGGCTGGAGGAGGTCGCCCTCTACTACAGCCTGGTGCTGGGGATCACCGGCGCCATCGGGACCTTCGGGGCCGGCTGGCTGGTCGACAAGCTGAGTCGGGCGAACCGGCGCTGGTACGCCTTTGTGCCGGCCATCGCGTTCGCCCTCTCCATCCCCTTCTTCATCGGCTTCCTGCTGGCGCCGACCTGGCAGCTCGCCCTGTTGTGCTTCGCCGGGCCTGCGCTGCTCAACAACATGTATCTCGCCCCCGCCCTGGCGGTGGTCCAGAACGCGGTGCCGCCGGCCATGCGAACTGTCTCCGGGGCCATCCTGCTGTTCATCCTCAACATTATCGGCCTCGGCGGCGGCCCGGTGTTCGTCGGCATGATCAGCGACAGCGCGTCGGCGCAGTTCGGCGAACGCTCACTCCAGGTCGGCCTGGCCGCCCTCGTGCCGGTGATCGCGGTCACCATCCTGGCGCACTACCTCGCCTCGCGTTCGATCCTGCGCGATCGACGGCTCGCCGCCGCGGGCGCCTGACCGTTCGCCTTGACAGCTTAAGTTACGAATGTAGTCTGCACGTCGGATTACGTCTGTAACCGTGCTGCGAGGCTCCGATGAAGGCCCACCTGCTGATCGCCGCCAGCCTGGTTCTCGCCGCGCCGCCCGCGCTGGCGCAGACCCGAGGCGAGGAGACGGTGGCGCTGTCCGACCTCAACCTGCGAACGGCGGAAGGGCAGGAGGGCGCCCGGCGGCGCATCCGGGCGGCGGCTTCACGGCTGTGCGCCCAGCCCCTGACGCCGCTCCTGCCCCGCGCGGCCACCGACGCCTGGCGCTGCCGCAAGGCGGCTCAGGCCCGGGCCGAGGCCCAGCTCTCGCCGCAAGCGCGCAGCTACGCCGCCCGTTGACGACTTTCGCGCCCGGCCCTCCTGGCGCGGAATAACGGCCCCCAACAGGGCTCAGCCTTGGGGGAGGCGGACTCGCCCGCCTCCCCACCTTTTGGGCAAGGCCATGGTTAAGCGCCATTCAGGCGTCAGCAGACCGTTAATCGAGTGCGTTTAGAAATACCCCATCGCGCCCACGATGGATCGCTCCGACCCGTGCTGAACGCCAGGCCCAGCCCGACCCAGCTTCGCCGCCTGACCCAGGCGGAGGTCGAGGTCATCTGCGCCAAGCACGACCGGCTGTGGACCTCTCGTCCCGGAGGCGCCCGGGCGGTGTTCGCCTGGATGGATCTCTCCGGCCTGGACCTGTCGGGCAAGAACCTCTGCGACGCCGACATGACCGGCGTGATCCTGGCCGATTGCAATCTCAAAGGCGTTCGGCTCGACCACGCCAACCTGTTCGGCGCGGACATGCAGAACGCCGACCTGACCGACGCCTCGCTGCGGCG
>NZ_DATAGM010000098.1:0-14052 GCF_036263695.1 Phenylobacterium sp. | reverse complement strand
TCGACGAGCCAGCTTCCGTGACTCCGGTAGATCGCCTCGACGGAGGGGCGCGCGGCGTTCGCGTCGGCCTTCCCGTCGGCTCCCGTACGCTCAGCTGCGCTCATGCGGTCACCCCTTCTCGGGGCGGCCGGCTGGCGAGCCGGGTGTTAGAAACTCCGTGGGCACAGAGCCCGCTATTTACCGCCCGGGCGCGCGACCGCACGCGGCTGCGTTCCCGGAGCGCCTATTTCACGGCACCCGACTCATAAGCTTGCCCAACGGGGTTTCTACGCCCCACCGGCGATCGCCGGCGCAGTGAGGCTGGCGCCATCGGGGGTTGAAGGCAAGGGCGGCAGGCAGGACTGGCGGCGCCTCCCGCGCACGTCCGCAACGTCTTTGCGGGTTTGCCGCGCGGTTCCTGCGGGAGGTAGGGCGAGCATGAGGCGGCTGCGCCGTCCCCTCCGACATTTTCGCCGCCTTCGCTTGATCTGCGCGCAAATCGCGTGAAGACAATTCCGGCAAGCGGGGGTTGAGCTGAAGCTTGCAGATGGCTGCGCCGCCAAACGACGACGCCGCACGGCGCGCTAGCCTTGCCAAGGCTCTGAAGGCGATCCGTCGCCGGCGCGGCCTGCGCGCCGCCGACGCCGCAGAGGCTCTCGGCATGCCGCTCCGCTCTTACGAGCACTTCGAGGCCGGCCGCGGCCGGCTCAACCTGGAGCGAGTGCATCTGGCCGCCGACGCGCTCGACGCGGACCCCTACGCGATCATGGCGGCCCTGGAGATCGGCTCGCCAGAGTTCGCCGCCAGGTGCGCCGACAACAAGCTGATGACCATCTACATGATGGCCCTGCAGGATTTCGACGACGTCGCCGGTGACGACATAGCCCAACTCGATCCCCGCACCCTCATCGCCGCCTTCACGCGGCTCTTCGACCAGCTCGCCCAGGAGGCGCGGGCTCGGGGACAGGCGCTCGAGGACTGGCGCAGCGGCCGCGGCGGGGCCGGGAGCGGGGCGGCGGACCCGACTTGACGTTCGACCGCCGCGGGCCGCGCCCCCGTTGCGGATCGCTGTCTCGCTTGCCTGGCTCCAGCCATGCCAGCGCCGAACCCGTTCAGGCGCTCAGAGCAGCGCCCCGGCGTCGTGGCGCCAGGGCGCTGCTGCAGCGGCGCACAGGGACGGGAGAACACCGCTGCGCCGGGTGAACAGGAAACCGCGGCCGCAGTTTCAGCGGAACCTGCACCGTCTCACCGCGATTCTCCCCAGCGCAGATCGCCACCAGAGGAGAACATCATGGCCGACAACAAGCAGAACGTCGGCGAGCCCGACCGCAGCCGAGTTTCGGGCTCGGAAGATTATGAAGTTCGCTACTTCGCCGAGAAGCACGGTCTGAGCATGGACCAGGCGCGGGACCTGATCTCGAAGCATGGGAACAACCGCGAGAAGCTCGACGCCGCCGCAGCGCGCACAAAGAACCACTAGCGCCGTCAGCCTGACTCTCTGACGACCTCCCGCGGGTCTTTGTCCTCGCGCAGCCCCTTGAAGCTTGCTTGCCGGAGCTGGCCTCCGGTCGTCCACTCGGCGATGTCTAGGTTTGCGACGAGTTCCGGGCGGGTCCAGTTCACGTGCTGCCAAGGCGGATCGCCGCGCGCGAAGGGGCTGCGCTCGGCCCGGAGCGACTCCATCTGCCGGAGCAAGTCCGCCGACCCTTTGAAGCCGGTCTTGACGCTGCCGACGTAGCGCAGCTCACCGTGCTCGTAGACGCCGACCAGCAGCGCTTTGAAACGGCCGAGCCGCTCTTGGACCCACCCGCCAATCACCACCTCCTGTCCGGGGCGGCACTTGCTCTTGAGCCAGGTCTCTCCACGACCCGCACGGTAGGGAGCGTCCTTCCGCTTGGAGACCACACCCTCCAATCTGAGACGGCAGGCCGACTGCAACAGCGCCGGTCCGCCCTGGTCGAAGTGGTCGACCCAACGCAGGCGCGGTGTTGCGGCTTCAGCGAGCAGGTCGCGCAGGGCCGCCTTCCGGGCGGCGAGCGCGAACGGCCTCAGGTCCTCACCGCCGCGCCAGAGCAGGTCGAACGTGAACAGCACGAGCCCCCCGGTCTTGCCTGGGGTGATTGAGGCGCGGAGGTTGGAAAAGTTGGAGTAGCCATCCTCGTCGAGTGCGCACAGCTCTCCGTCCAATACGCAGTCCGGCAGCCCGCTGATGTCCCTCGCCAGCTCCGGAAACTTTGCGGTCCAGTCGTGGCCATTCCGGGTCAGGATCTTCGGGGCGCCGCCGCGCACCTGAACTTGCAGTCGGTAGCCGTCGAACTTGATCTCGTGCAACCACTCGGCGCCATTCGGCGGGGTTGAGACGAGCCGCGGGTGCTGGAACTCGACGAAGTCCGGCATCTGAGCGCCGACATACTGTCGGCGGGAAGGCGAGCGGGCCATTGGTCCTCGCGTAAGCGCGGCGACTCAGGCCCCTCAACCCACTCTGGGTTCCGATCCGAAAGCGGAACTTCCCGATGTCATAGTGGGTGGAAAGCGGAAGTCGCACCGGTAGTCTCATCGAGATGGTCGGGCTCGCTACGACCGCACCTCACGTAAGGCTCCGACCGACTGGAGCCACACGGCTTCGAGGCGAGGTAGTCGCGTCCGGGGCGGGCGGTCGTCAGTCGCGACGCTTTCGAGCCGGCCACCCGGGTTCGGCAGCCGCCGGCCGAGGCGCAGTCGCGCACCTCGGTCGTCTCGCGCGGGAGGATTCGGCGGCGGATCCAGAGGCTTCGGGGGCTAGCCGTCGCTGACGACACAGGCTTTAGGCGAGGGGCGGCCTCGGCCAGAGAGGGCCAGCCAAGGCCGCCGAGCGCCGGAGGGCTCCGACACTGTCACCTGCCTTGATGATGTAGGCGCTGACCCGTGTTCGCAAGCGCCACTGTGCCTTCGGGGTCGTGTCCTGTTGCCTAGCTCGCCGCGGCCTCGCCCGAGTCGACGCTGATTCAATTGGGATTGTGGTCTGGACGACACAGACGAACAGCGCAGTTTGTGCGTTGACTGTTACAACCGCCCGCGCAACTGCGCCGGCTTAGGTTGGTGTCACAGAGGGCTAATCGAAGATGAAAGCAATATTGTTGGCCGGAGCGGCCGCTCTGGCTCTGTCCGGTTTGGCGTCGGGCGCCGCTGCGCAAGACACTGGCTGGTACGGGGCCGTCGATCTCGGCTACCACTGGCCTGAAAGCATCGACGCGGACTCGTCGGCCAACGGCCCGAACGGTGGCGCGTACAACTGGGATTTCAACCAGGAAGACGACTGGGCCGGCTTCGCCCGTCTGGGCTACCAGCTGACCCCCAACTGGCGCGTTGAGCTCGAAGGCGGCTACCGCCCGGGCGACATCGAGTCGATCCGCGGCGCTGAAGGCCTCGGCCGCGTCGCCGGGCTCTGCACGGCCGGCGTTCTCCGCACCACCGGCTCGCCCGACTGCGGCTCGCCGGACGGCGAGATCGAGTCCTGGACCCTCATGGGGAACCTAATCTACGACTTCATGCCGGGGTCGACGATCAATCCGTTCCTCGGCGTGGGCGTCGGCATCAATCACGTCTCCATGGACGTGGTCGGCCAGTTCTCGAACGTTCCGAACCATCCGGCGGCCCGTTCGGCGGCCAACCCGGCTCACCAGAACCTGGCGATCAACGACGAAGACACCGCCTTCGCCTGGCAGGCCATCGCCGGCGTGGCGTGGCGCGCCACCGACCGTCTGAACGTCGACGTGACCTACCGCTACCTCAGCGGTTCGGACCTCGACTTCGCTTCGATCGGCACCCATGCGCTGCAACCGGGCGTGTTCTCGGGTCAGTACGAAGATCAGTCGCTGACCGTCGGCCTGCGGTACTCGTTCGGGGCTCCGCCGCCGCCGCCGCCGCCGCCGCCGCCCCCGCCGCCTCCGCCCCCGCCGCCCCCGCCGCCGCCTCCGCCGCCCCCGGCTCCGGAAGCGCGTCAGTTCATCGTCTACTTCCCCTTCGATCAGTACGTGCTGACGCCGGAAGCCCAGACGGTGGTCCAACAGGCCGCGGACTACGCTCGCAACGGCAACGCCACCCGCGTCGTGGTCGTCGGCCACGCCGACACCTCGGGCAGCCAAGCCTACAACGTGCGTCTGTCGGAACGCCGGGCCAAGGCCGTGGCCGACGCCCTGGTGGCCTCGGGCGTCGCCCAGACCGCTCTGAACGTCGACTGGCGCGGTGAAACCGAGCCGGCCGTTCCGACCGGCGACGGCGTGAAGGAACCGCTGAACCGTCGCTCGACGATCGACATCAACTTCTAAGTCGATCTTCGGGAAGGCGATCAGCCGACCTAGCGAGGGGCCCGGACGCAAGTCCGGGCCCCTTTGCTATGGGCGGAACCTCAGCCGGGCCGCGGCCATTGGGTTCGCAGGAGGGAGGCGCGCATGCTGGTGTCGGAAGTGATGGCGACGGCTCTGGAATTCGTCGCGCCGGACGCGACCGTCCAGGAAGCAGCGGTGTTGATGGCCGAGCTCGAGGTCAGCGCCCTCCCGGTCGGTTCCGCGCGCGATCTTCAGGGCGTGCTAACCGACAAGGACATCCTGTTCCGGGTCGTGGCCGAAGGGCGCAACAGCGCCGACGTGCGGGTGCGCGAGGTGATGAGTTCTACCGCGTTTACGTGCGCAGAGACCGACACCCTGGCGGAGGCGCTGGATCTGATGAGCGCCTACCACGTGCGCCGCCTACCGGTGCTCAATGCGTCAGGCGACGTCAGCGGCTGGATCACGCTGACCGACATCAGCCGGGCGATGCTTCTGGAGACGGGCGCGATCGGCGCCGCTCTCGAGGAGCTCTCAGCTCCGGACCGCGCCGCCTAAAAGGCCGTCAGACCGGCACGTCGAACGCGCGGTTCAGCCTCAAGGTCACGTCGCGCGGGAGCTTGAGACGATGAGCCAAGTAGTTGAGATAGGACTTGTTGGCGCCGCGGCCGCGCTCGGTCGCGGCAAGTGATACGGCGTAGAATCGAGTGGCGGTCTCCTCGCTGGAGACGCCCCGTAACAGGGTCTCCAAGCAGGGCGGTTCGGCCAGCGAAGCCTCGAGCTCCGACCGCTCGGCATCCGCCAGCCGCGTGCTGGCCAGAGCGCGGCGGATGCGGCTCGTCTCCCTTGCGTCCAGACCGCCATCCGCGTGCGCAGCGGCCGCCATGGCGCGCACCAGCAGCTTGGCCTCTTCGGCGTCCACCTCCCGCAGGTCCGCGGGGTCGCTCTGCATGAGCTGCCGGCGGTTCTGCAGGTGAGCTTCCAGCACCTTGCGGGACAGGACCAGCTCGATATCTCGGCGCTGTCCCACCCGCGGGGGCGGGGCTCCAGCGCCCGCGTTCCCAGCGATAGCCCCGAGGGACTCGGCGTCGAGCCGATCCGGCGGGCGCCGCGGCGCAAGCCGTCTGAGCAGGCCCTCGAGCATCCTAGGCGCTCGCGGCCTTGGGCGCAGGACCGCCCGCGCTCATCACCGCCTCGATCTGCGTGAGCAGCCGGGAGAAGTCGACGGGCTTGGGATGATAGTCGTCGCAACCGGCCTGCAGCGCCTTGTCCCGGTCACCCGGCATGGCGTGCGCGGTCAGCGCGATAATGGGGATGCCGCGAGTCGAGGGGTCGCCCTTCAACTGGCCGGTTGCCGTCCAGCCGTCCATGACCGGCAGATTGACGTCCATCAGAACGACATCGGGATGTTCTGCCTTGGCCACCTCGACCCCTTGCGCCCCATCATGAGCGAGCAGGACGTCGAAGCCGCGGCGCCTCAAGCGCCGGGACAGGAAGTCCCAGATTTCCTCGTGGTCCTCAACCAGCAGCAGCTTGGCCATCGACATCTCCCGTCCTCACGCCCCCGCCGTTCAGGCCGGCGAGCACTTCTCTCAACTCCGCTGCCAGCCGGTCCGGTTCCTCGCTCTCGATCAGCTCCAACACGTGCGCCTCGATGCGTCGGCGCTCGCCCGGGTCAACCTCTTCGCTGCTGAGGGCGATGACCGGCGGCGGGTTCGAACCCGCGGCGCGGTGCAGCTCCTTCAGGAACGCCGGGCCCTCAACGCCTGGCGCCTGAAGGCTAAGGAGAACCAGCTGCGGAGCCGCCGTCGCCATGTTCTCGCAGAGCTCGCCGCCCGCCGCCACTTCGATCACGGACCAGCCTTCGGCCTCGAGCGCCTCGCGCACCGCTCTGCGCGCCTCGGGATCCTCGTCCAGAAGCACGGCGCGCCCTGCGCCTAGCTGCCGCTGGTGCCGCTTTAGAACGGCCTTGAGGCGCCCCCAATCCACCGGTTTGGGCAAGTGGTCGGCCGCCCCCAGAGAGAGGGACAGGCCCTTCTCGCGGCTGACGGTGATCATCACCACCGGGATGTCCTGCAGCTCGGGCGAGCTCTTCAGCGCCGACAGGACCGCCCAGCCGTCCATACGTGGCATCATCACGTCCAGGATCACCGCCGCCGGCCGCAGCCTCTGGGCCATTTCCAGTCCCGCACGGCCGTCGGCGGCGGTCGCCACCTGGTAGCCCTCCCGCCGCAGGAAACGCTCCAACAGCTCGCGGATCGCCTTCTCGTCGTCGACAACCAGGATGGTGTTTCCCCGGACGGACGGATCGGCGGCGAGCTCCGGCTCCGGCTCCGCCGCGTCGCGGGCGGCGGGCTCCTCGGGCATGATCGCGGGCAGGGTCAGGGTGAAGGTCGAGCCTCGCCCGGCGCGACTCTCTACGGCGACCTCGCCGCCCAGCATCTCGGCGAACGCCTTGGTGATCGCCAAGCCCAGCCCGGTGCCCCCGAAGCGGCGGGTCATCGAGTTATCGGCCTGGACGAACGGGGCGAACAGCTTGTCGAGCTGCTCAGACGTCATTCCAATCCCCGTGTCCGAGATCTGGAAGACCACGCGATCGCCTTCGGGCCCCGCGGCCCGCCGGACGGCCAGCGTGATCTTCCCGCCCTCGGTGAACTTGGCGGCGTTGCTCAACAGGTTCAGCAGGGCCTGGCGCACCTTCACCAGGTCCGAGCACATCTGGCCAAGGTCGCCGTCGACCTGGACGTCGAGTTGGTTCCTGTTCTTGGCGACCAAAGCGCCGACCGTGTCTGCGGTTGCGGCCACCAGTTCGGCCACGTCGAAAGTCTCGGCGTAAACCTCCATCCGCCCCGCCTCGACCTTCGACATGTCGAGTATGCTGTTGATCAGCCCCAGCAGGTGGCGGGCGTTGTCGGTGATCTTGCGCAGGTCCGCTCGCGCGGCGTCCGTATCGAGGGAGTCCACGTCCTCCTCGAGCAGTTCGCTGTAGCCGATCACGGCGCTGAGCGGGGTGCGCAGCTCGTGGCTCATGCGCGCGATGAAATCGCTCTTGGCGCGGTTCGCCTCTTCGGCCGCCGCTTTCGCCAGGGCCAGGTCCGCCTCGGCCTGTTTTCGGGTCGTGATGTCGGTGTGGACGCCGACCCACTCCCGCACCGAGTTGTCGGACCGGAGCACCGGCACGGCGCGAACCTGCATGTGCCGCCACTCGCCGTCACGGCGGCGGATCCTGTGCTCGATCTCGTATAGCCCGCGTTGGGCGAGCGCCTCGGCCCAGGCGCTGGCGGTCGCCTCCCGGTCCTCCGGGTGGACCGCGTCCAGCCAGCCGACGCCGCGCAGGTTTTCCGGCTCCTGGCCAGTGAAGGCCGTCCAGCTAGACTGCGGCGGCTCAAAGCTGCCCTTCGCGTCGGTTGTCCAGACGATGGCGGAGGTCGCCTCGATCAAGGAGCGGAAACGCTCCTCACTCGCCATCACCGCGCGCTCGGCGGCGCGTACATTGGTGACGTCCGAGATGATCGCACCGACGCCCTGGGCTCCATCGCCGGAGCCGGCGATCGGGAAATAGTGCGCGAGGTAATGCCGCGAGGCGCCTTGCTCGTCCGGCAGTTCGAGCGGCATGTCCCGAACGACCCGGCCCTCGTGCAGCACCTCGTTCAGGATCGGCTCCAGCAGCGTGTGCAGCCGGGGGGCCAAGTCGAGGGCGGGAAGCCCGATCAGGGCCTCGGGCGCGCGGCCGCTGAGCTCGGCGAGCGCGGGATTGGCTCGGCGGATGACAAGGTCCGGCCCCATGATCGCAACGCCCACAGGAGACGCCTCGAGCACGCAGTTCAGCAGTGAGCGCAGCTCGGCCTCACGCTTGATGTAGCGCGCGCCGCGCAGACCCAGGACTGAGAGATAGGCCGTTCCGGCTAGCCCGCCGACGCTCGCGGCGCTGGCCAGGCGGGGTCGGCGGGCCGCCCACTGCAAGGCGGCGGCAAGCCAGCGCGGGGCCTGACGCGCGGCCAGGTTCGCGGGTGAGTTCTTCAAGAGCGCAGCGCCCCGGCCGCGTTAGGGATCCTAGGCATGGTTGTGGAACGCGCCTCGAAGCGCCGCGTTCGCCATCACCGAGGCGGCAAGCGCCGCAGGGGGAGGGAATGACAGGCGAGCAGGCCCTGGCCTTCGGCTTGGTGGGAGCGGTCGTCGCGCTGCTCGTCTGGGACAGGCTGCGGTACGACGTCGTCGCGCTTCTGGCGCTCGTGGCGGCCGTGCTGTCGGGCCTAGTCCCAGCCGAGGAAGCCTTCACCGGATTCGCAGACGAGATCGTCATCATCATCGGCTCGGCGCTGGTGGTCAGCGCCGGGATCGCGCGCTCGGGGGTGGTCGACACCCTGGTGCGGCCGTTTGCGGGCCTGCTCTCCACGCCGACGCGGCAGATCGCGTTTTTGGCGGGTTCGGTCGGCGTTCTTTCGGCGCTGATGAAGAACATCGGGGCGCTGGCCATATTCCTGCCCGTCGCCACTCAGCTCGCCCGCCGACATAGGACCGGATCCCACAAGGTGCTGATGCCGATGGCCTTCGCCTCCCTGATGGGCGGGCTGATGACCCTGATCGGCACCTCGCCCAACATCATCGTCTCGCGAGTGCGCGAGGAGATCACCGGCCGCCCCTTCGCGATGTTCGACTATCTGCCGGTGGGCGCGGGGCTGATGCTGGCCGGCTGGGTCTTCCTGCTGGTGGGCTGGCGGCTGCTGCCGAAGGAGCGGCAGGGCACCCGCCCCGCCGAGGAGACCTTCGCTGTCGAGGACTACGTGAGCGAGGTCTACCTTCCAGAAGGGTCTCCCTTCGTTGGGCGGACCGTGGCCGATCTCGAGCGATTGTCGGAGGGCGAGGCCCAGGTGACGGGCCTCATCCGCGAACGGTTCCGCCGCTATACGCCGGCCGCGGACTGGGCGCTCCAGGCCGAGGACGTGATCGTGTTGAGGGGCGATGCGCCCGCGCTTCAGAGGATCATCCGCAGCGCCGGCCTGTCTCCGGTCGGCGCGCCCAAGGACGCGCGTTCCGCGAACCTGCCGGTCTACGAGGCCGTGGTGCTGGCGGACTCTCCGCTCGTCGCGCAGACCGCCCGCCGCGTCGAACTTGGCCGCCGCCGTGGCGTCAACCTGCTGGCCATCGGACGGCGCGGGTCCGAGATAGCCAAGCGGCTGCAGCACTTCGTCTTCAAGGAAGGCGACCTGCTGCTCTTCCAGCTCTCGCCCGGGACCAGCACGGACGCCGTGGCCGACGCGGGCCTGCTGCCGCTGGCTGAGCGCAACCTGCAGATCGGCCGCCGCCGGCCCGCCTGGCTGCCGGTGGGGATCATGGCCGCGGCCATGCTGGTGCTGGCCTTCCAGCTTTTGCCAGTGGCGGTCACCTTCCTGGCGGCCGCCCTGGCGATGGTGGTCTCCGGCGTGCTGAAGCCGGAGGAGGCGGAGAAGGCCATCGAGTGGCCGATCCTCATTCTCGTCGGCGCGCTGATCCCGGTCAGCGCCACGCTGCAGACGACCGGCGGCACCGACCTGATCGCCGGCTGGCTGGCCGGCGTCTCGCGCGACCTGCCCGCGGTGGCCTGCGTCACCCTGATCATGGCCGCTGCGATGGCGGTGACCCCGTTCCTGAACAACGCCGCCACAGTTCTGGTGATGGCGCCGATCGGGGCGGGGCTGGCGCGCGAGCTGGGCCTCAACCCTGACCCCTTCCTGATGGCGGTGGCGGTCGGGGCGGGCAGCGACTTCCTCACCCCCGTCGGCCATCAGTGCAACACCCTGGTGATGGCGCCCGGCGGCTACCGGTTCGCCGACTACCCGCGGCTGGGAATCCCGCTGTCGCTGCTGATCCTGACCCTCGGCACCTTCCTGATCGTCACCGTCTGGCCGCTCTAGCCGAACACCAGGATCCAGGCGCCGACGGCCGCGAACGCGGCGGCGGCGGCGATGCGGATGGCCTTCAGCGGCAGCTTGCCGGCCGCGGCCTCGCCGATCAGCACCGCCGGCCCGTTCGCGATCATCATGCCCAGCGTCGTCCCGGCGGCGACCACGGCGATGTTCTCGAACCGGGCGGCGAGGGCGGCGGTGGCCACCTGCGTCTTGTCCCCCATCTCCACCAGGAAGAAGGCGATGGTGGTCGTCAGGAAGATGGAGCCGCCGGCGCGGGTCCTGGGCTCCTCGTCCTCGTCCATCTTGTCAGGGACCAGGGCCCACGCGGCGAACACCAGGAAGCCGATCCCCAGCACCCAGCGCATCCACGGCCCCTCGAGGAAGGCGCCCGCCGCCGCGCCGACGGCCGCAGCCAGGGCGTGGTTGGCGATGGTCGCCGCGAAGATGCCGGCCAGGATCGGCGCCGGCGCGCGGAACCTGGCGGCCAGCAGCAGGGCCAGCAGCATGGTCTTGTCGCCGATCTCGGCGAGAGCCACGAGGCCCGTGGAGACGAAGAAGGCGTCCATCGGAAACACACCGGCGGGATCGGCAGGCAGACCCATGGCGTTCCGCGCCGCCGATCCCGCGATCGGGCGCGAAAGCCAAAGGTCTCGCCAAGCCCCATGGGCCGAACGCGCCATGCCCGAAGGCAAGTCTGTTGACGCGTTCCCGGCTGTGGCGCCGGCGGCTACTCCCCAGTGACGGTGTCGGAATAAGGCGCCGGGCACCTACTTTGCAAGCGCCAGGGCGCCGCGCACGCAAACTGCGCAATCGGCCGCTAGGGCGCCCGATCCCTAGGCGATTTTGCACTGCAGCGAGTGGGCGGTGCGTTCGCGGTTGAGCCCGGCGCCTCCCGGTGGCTCCCATGGCGGCAGGTTTCGCCGGCGGCGACGCAGCAGCCGGTCTCATTTGCCTTTCTGGCGAGCAGCAATGGCGCTGTGTGTTCGCGAGTCGGTCTTCCCGCGGGGAAGCCCGGACCCGCTGACGGACACGGCGCGGCCGCCGTCTCCTCCAGCGGATTGCCCGAGGCGGGCCAGCGCACGCACGGCGCCCTTTAGCATTCGGCCGGCGAAGACCGGTCCGAAAGAGAAAGTAGGGGTCCCTCCAATGGCTTATCTCGCACCCGCCGAGTTCGTCACAAAGATGATCGACGCCGGCGAATCCAAGGTCTTCATGTCCACCCGGGACACGCTGATCCGGGCCTATATGGCCGGCGCTATCCTGGCGCTGGCGGCGGCGTTCGCGGTGACGGTGACGGTCCAGACCGGCTCGCCGATCCTCGGCGCCATCCTCTTCCCGGTCGGCTTCTGTATGCTCTACCTGCTGGGCTTCGACCTTCTGACGGGGGTGTTCACCCTCGCCCCATTGGCCCTGATCGACCGGCGGCCAGGCGTCACGCTCGGCGGGGTGCTGCGCAACTGGGGGCTGGTGTTCGTCGGCAACTTCGCCGGCGCCTTCACCGTGGCCGTGATGATGGCTATCGTGGTCACCTACGGCTTCTCGACCCCGCCCGATGCCGTCGGCCAGAAGCTGGGCGACATCGGCGAATCCCGGACGGTCGGCTACGCCGCCCACGGCGCGGCGGGCATGCTGACCCTGTTCATCCGCGGCGTGCTCTGCAACTGGATGGTCTCCACCGGCGTGGTCGGCGCGATGATGTCCACCTCGCTCGGCGGCAAGGTGCTCGCCATGTGGATGCCGATCATGCTGTTCTTCGCCATGACCTTCGAGCACTCGGTGGTGAACATGTTCCTGTTCCCCTCCGGCCTGCTGCTGGGCGGCGAGTTCTCGATCATGGACTACCTGATCTGGAACGAGATCCCGACCGTGCTCGGCAACCTGGTCGGCGGCTTGGCCTTCGTTGGCCTGACCCTCTACTCGACCCACGCCCGCACGGCGCCCAAGCGCTCGCCGGACAAGGCGGCGGTGAAGATCGCCGCCGAATGAGGCGGGCCCTGGAGGCCGCGCCGGCCCCTCCCGGCGCGGCCTCATCCCGGCCAAGGACGCTCACCGTCGCCATCGGCCAGCACTCCGACGCCGGCCGCAAGAGCGAGAACCAGGACTCCCACGGGGCCTCCGTTCCCGAGGGGCCCGCCCTAGCGCTGAAGGGGGTGGCTCTGGCCATCGCCGACGGCATCAGCACCAGCCCGGTGGGCCGCATCGCCGCCGAGACGGCGGTGAAGAGCTTCCTCGACCAGTACTATTCCACCTCCGACACCTGGACGGTAGAGACGGCCGGCCAGCGGGTGATCCGCTCGGTGAACGGCTGGCTGCACGCCGAGACCCGCCGCAGCAGCGGAGAAGACCCGGACCGCGGCCACGTCTGCACCTTCAGCGCCGTGATCCTGAAGGCCCGCACCGCCCACCTGTTCCACATCGGCGACGCCCGCATCTTCCGCCTCGCCGGCCGCGCGCTCGAGCCGCTGACCGAGGACCATCGGCTGACGCTCGGCGGGCGCAGCTACCTGGGCCGGGCGCTGGGCATGGGACCGGAGATCGCCATCGACTACCGCACCCTGCCGATCGCGGAGGGGGATGTCCTGGTCCTCTCCACGGACGGGGTGCACGAGCATCTGCCCGGCCGGGTCATCGCCGACCTGATCGCTGAGCATGGCCAGGACCTCGAACACGCCGCGCGCCGCATCGTCGAGGCCGCGCTGGAGGCGGGCAGCGACGACAACCTCACCGTCCAGATCGTCCGCATCGAGTCCCTGCCCGAGGGCGACGCCGCCGACTTGGTGGAAGGCGCCGAGGCGCTGCCGCCCGCCCCCATCCTGACGCCCCCCTGCGAGTTCGAGGGCTACCGGGTGCTGCGCCAGATCCACGCCAGCCACCGCAGCCACATCTACCTGGCGGCGGATGGCGAGACCGGTCAGCGGATCGCGCTGAAGATCCCCTCGGTCGAGCTGCGGGGCGATCCGGACCTCTTGCGGCAGTTCATGATGGAGGATTGGATCGCCCGGCGGGTGGATTCGCCCCACCTTTTAAAGGTGATCGCGCCGGCCCGCCCGCGCAGCTTCCTCTACGTCGTCGCCGAGCACGTGGAGGGGATTACGCTTCGCCAATGGATGTACGACAACCCCGCCCCGGATCTGCCGGCGGTGCGGGACATCGTCGACCAGCTGGTCCGGGGCGTGCGGGCCCTGCACCGCAAGCAGATGGTCCACGGCGATCTGCGGCCCGAGAACGTGATGATCACCCCCGCCGGCCTGGTGAAGGTGATCGACTTCGGCTCGGTGCGCGCCGCCGGCCTGGTGGAGGCGGGCCCGACGGACGGCGGCGAGGCGGTGCTGGGCACGGTCCAGTACACCGCCCCCGAGTGCCTGATGGGCGAGCCGGCGTCCTGGCGCTCGGACCTCTTCGCCATCGGGGTGATCGCCTACGAGATGCTTACGGGGAAGCTGCCCTACGGGGCTCAGGCGGCGCGGGTCCGCACCCGCGACGCGGCCCGCGCGCTGCGCTACACGCCGGCCGCGCACGACTCGCGGGCCATCCCGTCGTGGATCGACGGGGCTCTTCGATGCGCCGTCCATCCCGACCCGACGCGCCGGCACGAAGCGCTGTCGGAGTTCGTCGCCGACCTGAAGACGCCCAACCCCCGCTTCGCCCGCACTGGCTTCCAGCCTCTGGCGGAGCGCGACCCGGTGCGGTTCTGGCAGGGCGTGTCGCTGGTGCTGGCGCTGGTCGTGTTTGCGCTGCTGGTCCGGGTGTTCGGGTAGCCCATCCCCGCTCATCCCGACGCAGGTCGGGATCCATCCGGCCTCGACGCGGGAGCCGAGTCTGTCTGAACCCCGGCATTCGTCGGGGTGAGAGGAAGAGGTTACGCGGCGACCTGGGCGTCT
>NZ_DATAGM010000097.1:0-2177 GCF_036263695.1 Phenylobacterium sp. | reverse complement strand
GCCTGCTGCAGGAACGCGACTGGCTGGCCGGGCGCCGGCTCTCCCTGGCGGATTTCGCCGCGGCCGCCCATCTGTCGGTCATCGACTACTTCGGCGACGTGCCGTGGCGAGATTTCCCGGCGGTGAAGACCTGGTACATGAAGCTGAAATCGCGGCCCTGCTTCCGGCCCCTGCTCAGCGACCGCTGCCCCGGCGTGGCTCCGGCCGGGCACTATGACGATCTCGATTTCTAACCGCGAAGAGGCGATCCGGGCCGAAGCGAGGCTTCTGGGGTTCGACGTCTGCCGCTTCGCGCGGGCCGATGCGCCGTGGGACGCGTCGGCGCGCCTGGCCGAATTCGTCGCCGCCGGCCGGCACGGGGAGATGGCCTGGATGGAGACCACCGCCGAGCGCCGGGCTCACCCGACGGCCATGTGGCCCGGCGCCCGCTCGGCCATCGTGCTGGGGATGAACTACGGGCCGGAGCACGACCCGCTCGCCGTCCTCGCTGACCGCACGAAGGGCGCGATCAGCGTCTACGCCCAGGGCGACGACTACCACGACCTGATCAAGAAGCGGCTGAAGGCCGTGGCCCGTTGGGTGCAGGACCGGTTCGGCGGCGAGCTGAAGGTGTTCGTCGACACCGCGCCGCTGATGGAAAAGCCCCTGGCTGAGCGGGCCGGGATCGGTTGGCAGGGCCGTCACACCAACCTCGTCTCGCGCGAGCACGGTTCGTGGCTGTTCCTGGGCTCGATCCTCACCGCGCTGGAGCTGCGGCCCGACCCGGCCGCCGAGGAGACCTGCGGCTCCTGCCGGGCCTGCCTCGACGTCTGCCCCACCAACGCCTTCCCCGCGCCCTTCCAGCTCGATGCCCGCCGCTGCATCAGCTACCTGACCATCGAGCTCAAGGGGCCGATCCCGCACGAGTTCCGAACCGCGCTCGGCAACCGCATCTACGGCTGCGACGACTGTCTCGCCGTCTGCCCCTGGAACAAGTTCGCCTCAACGGCCCACGAGCAGGCGCTGCACGCCCGGCAAGCGCTGCGGGCGCCCAGCCTCGCCGAGCTTTCCCGCCTGGATGATGCGGCCTTCCGCGCCCTCTTCGCCAAGAGCCCGGTCAAGCGGATCGGCCGGGACCGGTTCGTCCGCAACGTCCTCTACGCCATCGGCAACTCCGGCGAGCCCGCCCTGGCGGCCGAGGCCCTGCGCCTGCTCGACGACCCCGCACCCCTGGTCCGCGGCGCGGCCATCTGGGCGCTGGCCAGGCTGTTGCCGCCCGCCGAGTTCGAGGCGCTGCGCGAGCGCCGTGCGCCCGCCGAGGCCGATCCGCAGGTCCGGGACGAGTGGCGCTTGGCCCTGCCCGCCTTGGCGCTCTAGAAGCGGCCCATGGCCTGGACCCGCCGCTACGAGGACCCCGAGCCCCAGCGCATCAACAAGTGGCTCGCCCAGAGCGGCGTCTGCTCGCGCCGGGAGGCGGAGGCCGCCATCGCCGATGGGCTGGTCAGCATTGACGGCGAGCCGGTCGAGGACCCCGGCCGCAAGATCCTCCCCGGCCAGACTCTGACCCTGGCCGACCGGGGCCAGCCGGCGCTGACCGTCGTGCTCAACAAGCCCGTGGGCGTGGTCTCCGCCCAGCCCGAGGCGGGGCAGGCGCCGGCCGTGCGGCTGCTGACCCGCCAGGCGCTGGTGGGCGAGAGCCCGGTGATCCCCGGCCGCGACACCCGCCTCGCCCCGCTTGGCCGCCTGGACATGGACTCCCACGGCCTGCTGCTGCTGTCCGATGACGGGGTGCTGGCCAAGGCGGTGATTGGTCCCGAATCCGACCTCGACAAGGAGTATCTGGTCCGGGTGCGCGGCGAGGTCACCGAGGAGAAGATCGCCCGCCTGCGTCACGGCCTCTCCCTCGACGGCCGCCAGCTGCGCCCCGCGAAGATTAACCGCGCCGGCGAACAGCGACTGCGCTTCATCCTCAAGGAAGGCCGCAACCGCCAGATCCGCCGCATGTGCGACCTGGTCGAGCTCTCGGTCACAGACCTCTACCGTATCCGCATCGGGCCTCTGAAGCTCGCTGACCTCCCCGAGGGGCGCTGGCGGGTGCTGACGGATGAGGAGCGGGCGGCGCTGATCAACTGGCGGGCCGCGCCCCCTAAACCGCCTGGCCCGCGCACCAGCCGCTCGCCCAGGCCCACTGGAAGTTA
>NZ_DATAGM010000096.1:0-14565 GCF_036263695.1 Phenylobacterium sp. | reverse complement strand
CTGACCAGATAGAGGGCGAAGAAGAACAGGTAGAACACCCATTGGGCGGCGACCACGACGAACCGCTCGAACAGGGTCGGCTTGGCCACCTCGATGAAGGTCATCAGGTGCATCCGCTCGTTCTCTGCCTCGTCCATGAGGGTCTTGATCCAGCCCTTGTCGTCCTCCATCCGGCGCAGGCACTTCAGGTGGTTCAGGGTGGCGCCGACCATGCCGGGCACGGCGGCGACGGTCTCGAGCACCACCGCGCGGTGGCCGTAGCGCTTGGCGAAGAAGGTGTCGGCGCAGAACCTGAGCATCTTCACGAAGCCGTAGGCGATGCGGTCCGACAGGCCCTCGGGCCGGTGGTGGACGCCGAGTTGGATAAGGGCGGGGTGGAAGGCGGTCATCGCTCGCTCCAAGTGTGGCCCCTCGGGGCCCGTGTTCGTTGGAGCGATACCTACCTGGAGACCGCGGGCCTGAAACTTCGGGTCGTTCCCCTAAGGGGTGCTACGGAGGCTCATGGCGGGAGCGGGGCGGCGGCGGCCTCGAGATCGGCCCAGGGATCGCGCTTGCGAAGGCGGGCGGCGGCGTTGCGGACGGTCCAGGGCTGGCCGGCGAGGGCCTTGCGGGCGTCGGCCCAGTCCAGCGGCATCGAGACCGGGGCGCCGGCAACGGCGCGCGGCGAGAGCAGGGCCACGGCGTGGTGGCCGGGATCGTTGCGCAGGTAGTCCAAGAAGATGCGCCCCCGCCGCTGCGCCTTTGGCAGAGCGGTGGTGTAGAGGCCCGGACTGTCGGCGGCCATCTCCAGGCAGAGGCGCTTGGCGTAGTCGCGGGCAGCCTGCCAGCTGGTGGGTGCGTCCTCCCGCTGCAGCAGCGGGGTGACGAGGTGGACGCCGCGCTTGCCGCTGCTCTTCAGGAAGGCGGCGAGGCCCGCCCTCGCCAGACGCGCCTTCAGCTCAACGGCGGCGGCGAGGATCTCATCGAGGGCCTGGCCCTCTTCCGGATCGAGGTCGAACACCAGTCGGCCGGGCAGCATCGGCTGGCCCGGCACGCTGTTCCAGGGGTGGATCTCGACGATGGCCATGTCGGCCGCCTGGACCAGCGCCTCGGCCGTGTCGAATCCGGGATAGGTCTTGGCCTTTTCGGCGACGGTCCAATGGGTGATCAGCGGCGAGGTGCGCAGGCTGCCCTGCCAGTGCCCTTCGTGGCGCACCCAGGTGACCTCGCCGAAGACGCCGTCGGGCGCGGTGACGACGGTGCAGGGGCGGCCCGCGATGTAGGGCAGCAGCCAGGGGGCGATGGCCTCGTAGTAGCCGGCGAGGTCGGCCTTGGTGACCGGCTGCGCCTCGCCGTGCGCAGGCCAGAGCGCCTTGTCCGCCCGGTCGACGTGGACGCGGCCGGCGGCCTGGGGCGGCGGCGGCCCGCAGAGCGCTTCCAGCCGCGCGCCCTCCGCTCCGTAGGCCGCATCCAGCCGGCGGCTGACGATCCCCGGAAGCCCGAGGCGGCAGGCCGCGTCGAGCAACGGCTGGCCGCCGCCCGGCAGCGGCTGCACGAGCCGCAGCTTCGGCCCAAGCGCCGGCCGGGCCGTGGCCGCCAGCCGCTCGAGCCGCGCTTCGAGGGTCAGGGCGCGGATATCGTCCGTGCTCTCGAACAGCAGGTCGTGCAGGAAGGCCACCGCCTCGCCGCCCGCTAGCGCCGCCTCGAGCCGCTCCGGGACCGGGCGATCCTCGGCGTCGAGCGCGCAGAGCTCGGCTTCGTAGAGGCCGTCTGCGAGCTTGGCCGCCGACCTGCCGACCGCCTTCAGCCCGCCCGCGTCGCCGTCGTCCCACACGGCCTTGCCGCCCTCGATGCGCAATAACCTCCGAACGCCCGCGAGCCGCACCTCATGCCGCCACCCGGCGCCGGTCGGCGGCGCCTTGGCCGGCGCGGCGGCCGCCAGGGATGGGAGGTCGGGCTGAATGAAGCGGCGCCGCGCCATGGCTGGCCAACGTCAGCCCCGGGCGGCCGTTCCGGCCTGGGCCTACTCACACCCGGGGAAGGTCCGCCTCCTGGCCGAGCGCCGTCGTCTGCTTTCGACCCGTCGCGGACGCTCGAGCGAGCTACCGAAGAGGACCCTAGCTACTGCCTTCCCTACCGTCGTAGCGCGATTTGAGGGAGGTGAGATCGACGGCGTCACCGGTCGACTCGCGCCGCCAAAGTAGCGGTTCCGTGGCGTACTCCGGCGGGTAGCGGAGTATCTCGCAAAACGACTCCTCCCAGGTGTCCCAACCCGGCGTCCACTGTCCGTCGGGGCCGAGTTCGTCATAGATGAACGCCCACCCGCGGACGCTGTTTGGAGGTCCATCAGCGGGATCGGGATCACGCGCGATCCAGTAGCGGCGCCGAGGGGGGCCGATCTGTTCAGCGACAAAGGTGTCTAGGTCCACCCGCGACATCCGACGAGATTGCCGCTCCGTCTGCCTGCAATCCACCCGTTGCGAACCCTTCGCTGGCCTGCTCCTTGTTGCAGACCTACAGGCAGGCGCGCGGAGGCGGTGCGGGTGCAACGGTCGAAGCTTCTGAGCCTAGCAGGCGTGGCGATCATTCTCACGGCGCCAAGCGCACACGCGTGTCGCGTTGCCCCAGCACCGTGGAACTACTCGGGGCACGGGATTGCAGTCGTCAAAATCACCAACGCACGCGGGTTCGGTCAGGTGTACGATTGGCAGCCATGGAGCGCCCGGGGGCGAGTCATCAAGACCATCGGAGCGACCGTGCATGGCCGCTACATCGACTTCAAAAACACAGGCCAAGGCGCGTCGTGCGATCCAAAGTTCGACGTGCCCGCCCCCGGGACCCTGTGGGTGGTCTATCTAGACAAGGAGCCTAGAAAGGGCTGGGTAGCCTCTCGGCAAGCCTATCCGCTTGACTTCATCATCCCTCGCGATGCCCGGCTGCGCGGCTCTTTAGCCAAGCGGCCTGGCTAGGTGCCCCCGAGGTGTCTGGTTGCGGCTTTGAAGCCAAAGCCGCCTTCCAACCCGTTGCGGACCTTCTATCGTGTCGGCAGACTCGGGGGATGAGCGATGAACCGCATCCAATCACGCCTTGCTGCTTCTGCGGCAAGCTTGAGTATTCAGGGGCTGATCCGACGTCTCTGACGGTCGGCACAAGGAGCGAAGTCACTAAGACCTGGTGGTGCCATATCGCCTGTTTCGAGGAGCGGCTGCCCGACCTGCCCCCACCCTGGAACGTCTACAGCTACGAGGAAGATACCGGACGTCCTTTCCTCCGAGAGAAGGTCCGCTAACCACCGCTAGCCGACGCGCACGCCTGAACCGGCGCTCCTTGCCAACTCGGCGATGCTCAAATTTCGGTAAGTCTTCTTGCGCTTGAAGGGCCACCATAAGAAACCGGCCCAAATCACATCGGCTTCGGTGGGGCAGTAGTCTCCTAAATCGCCGTGCAGGGTCACTCCAAGCGTGCGGTGAAGCTCCTGGATCACGTCGCCGAAATCGTCTCCGGCAAGCTTGAGGTCATGCCAGAGCCGAGTGCCACCGGTCATCCGTTCGAGCGGGACATCCGCATGACCAGCGACGATCTTCGCCACCTGCGCCTCGATTTGATCTGAGGTTGTGGTCATTGGCAGATCGGGCCACTCCGCGCGCAAAGCGTCAAGGTCGCCTCTCCACCCTTCAAGGACATTCGCCGCGTCCGCTTGGGCCCACGCTCTTGAGCCCCGCCCTAGTTCCGGCGGGGGATCATCACCGGCAGGGTCTCGTAGCCCTTCACGAAGGTGGAGTAGACCCGCTTCGGCTCGGCGGTGACGATGATCTCCGGGAAGCGCTTGAGGATCTCTTCCCAGATGATGGTCAGCTGCAGCTCGGCCAGGCGGTTGCCGACGCAGCGGTGGATGCCGAAGCCGAAGGAGATGTGCTGGCGGGGCCGTTCGCGGTCGATGATGTAGGCGTTCGGGTTCTCGATCACCTCGTCGTCGCGGTTCCCCGAGACGTACCACATGACGACCTTGTCGCCGGCCTTGATCTGCTTGCCGCCGAGCTCGATGTCCTGGGTCGCGCGCCGGCGCATATGGGCCAGCGGCGTCTGCCAGCGGATGGTCTCGGAGACCATCGAGGCGATCAGGCCGGGGTTGTCGCGCAGCTTCTGGTACTGGTCCGGGTTCTGGTTCAGCGCCAGGATCGAGCCGGAGATGGTGTTGCGGGTGGTGTCGTTGCCGCCGACGGTCAGCAGCACGATGTTCCCGAAGTACTCGCGCGGCTCCATGTTCCGGGTCGCTTCGCCGTGCGCCAGCATCGACACCAGGTCGCCGGTCGGCGGGGCGTTCACCCGCTCGTTCCACAGGGCGGTGAAGTAGGCGTGGTACTCGACGAAGATCTGCATCTTCTGCTCGAGGGTGTCGATCAGGCCCTGGCCGGGGACGGCGGTGACCACGTCGGACCAGTAGATCAGCTTGCGGCGGTCTTCCTGGGGCATCCCGAACAGGGTCGCCAGGGTCATGCCGGTGAGTTCCTTGGAGACCTTGTCGACCCAGTCGAACTCCTCGCCGATCGGCAGGGAGTCGAGGATCATCGCGGCGCGCTCGCGGATCAGCGGGCCGAGCACCTGGAGGTTGGCCGGCGAGACGGCGGGGCTGACGGTCTTGCGCTGGATGTCGTGCTTCGGCGGGTCCATGGCGATGAACATCGGCAGGGGACCCTGGTCGCCCTGCTGTTCCGCGATGGTGATGCCCCCCTCAGACGAGAACACCTGGTGGTTCGTGTCCACCGCCATGATGTCGTTGTACTTGGTGATCGACCAGTAGGGGCCGTACTCGCTCTCGGCCGTGTAGTGGACCGGGGCTTCCTTCCGCAGGCGGTCGAAGATCGGCCACATGGCGTCGGCCTGGAAGAGGGCGGGCTGGGCCGGGTTCAGCTGGTCCAACGGGGTCGCGAAGGCCTGCTCGCGCGCCGCGTCGCGGTTCAGAAGGGCGCCATCAGCCATCTCATATCTCCCAGTTCGCCGGGACTAGCTGATCGAAAGTGACGCTGGTGTCAACTTTGAAAGTGACACCGGCGTCATTCCGTAGCCGACCGGGACTGGAGGGCGCCAGGCCAGCCGTTCAGAGGCTGATCACTCCCGGGCCGGGCGGCTGGGCGTAGAGGCTGTCCACCAGGGCGGCGCGGCGCTCCAGGGTGGCGCGCTGGTTCACATAACCTTTGTCGGTGATCTCGCCGGCGTCGATCGACGGCGGCTCGGTCATCACCAGGAAGCGACCAATCCGACGCGATGAGCCGCCGGCCTGGGCGTTGAAGGCGGCGAGGCGCTCGGCGAGCAGCGCGTTCAGCTTGGGCAGCGGATCAGGGCCAAGCGAGGGCAGGGCGGCGGGCGAGGGCCAGATCAGCGCGCCGGCGAACGGCTTGTCCTGGCCGGCGACGACGATGTCCATGACGTAGGGGCTGCAGGCGGCCACCAGGTCTGGCCGCAGGGTGCCGACCGAGACCCAGGTGCCGGAGTCCAGCTTGAAGTCCTCGGTCACCCGGCCGTCGAACACCAGCCCCAGCTCGGGCTGGGCCGGGTCGAGGAACCTGGCGGCGTCGCCGAGGCTGTAGAAGCCCTCCTCGTCGAAGGCGGCGGCGGTCTTCTCCGGGTCGTTGTGGTAGCCGCGGGTGACGGTCGGGCCCTTCACCCGCACCTCGTACTTCGTCCCGTTGGGGACGAGCTTCAGGGTGATGCCCGGCAGCGGCAGGCCGATCAGGCCGACCCGTTCGGTGATCCAGTGGACGACGGTGATCCCTTGCGTTTCGGTCGCGCCGTACATGGTCGTCAGCGGGATGCGGAAGCCGGTCTCGGCGATGGCGAGCGCCTGCATCCGCTCGTAGACGTCGTTGGACAACGTCGCCCCGCCGTAGCCCATGTAGCGCAGGTTCTTGAAGAAGGACCGGCGCAGGGCCGGGTCACGCTCCATGGCCTCGGCCAGCATGCCGAAGGCGATAGGCGCGGAGCCGAACACCATCGGCGAGACCTCATAGAGGTTCTTGATGGTGGTCTCGAACATGCCCGGCAGCGGCTTGCCCTCGTCGAGGTAGAGGGTCCCGCCGCTCCACAGCACGCCGTTGAAGCCGATGTTGCCGGCCGAGATGTGGCTCCACGGCATCCACTCCAAGGCCTGGGGCACGAGATCGGGCTCCGGCGGCTCGTCGCGCAGCCCCTCCTGCCCGGCGATGACGCCGGCGAACATGCCGTGCGTCTGCGGCACGCCCTTGGGCATGCCGGTGGAGCCGGATGTGAAGAGGTACTTGGCCGTGGTGTCGTGGTTCACGCGGTCCAGCGCGGCTGCGACCGCGGCGGTGGGCGCTGCGGCGGTGACCTCGGAGAACGGGATCGTTCCCGCGCCGCCGTCGACGGTGACGAACCTCAGCGCCGGGGCCAGGACCCGCAAGGCCTCGAACGCCCCGGCGAACATCTGGCTGTCCTGGGCGAAGACCACCTTCGGCCGCACGACCCCGAAGCAGTGCTTCAGCTTGGCGTGGTCGCTGGACATTAGCGAGTAGGCCGGGCTGATCGGAGCGATCGGCACGCCCGCCGTGTAGCAGCCGAGCATGACCAGGGCGTGCTCCACCGAATTGCCGGAAAGCACCATCACCGCGTCGTCGTTCGTCAGCCCCGCGTCCAGCAGCCACTGGGCGATGGCGTCCCCGGCGGCCTTGGCCTGGCCATAGGTCACCCCGCGCCAGGGGCCGTGGCCGGGCTCGCGCTGCAGGATGTAGGGCCGGTCCGGATGCTCGGCGGCCCGCTCGGCGAGCAGGTGGCCGATGGAGCGCGGGCCCCCGCCCGGCGGGTGGTTGGACCAGATCAGCACCGCCCCGTCGGCGCGGCGCTCGACGGAGACGTCGGGCCCTTTCTGCGGCAGCGGCTTGAACGGGGGCGCGAGCTCTACGGACCGCGCGTCGTCGGCTGGGCTCATGAGGCGATCCTCCCAAGGACCTCGTTCTTTGAAGCCGAGCCTATGCCTCCGCGGCGGAGCCGCAAGGCCGCCGCGACGTCACCTGACGCCAGGTCAACCCGGCGGCGGCCCGCGCAGGGTGCGATCAATCAGATTTCGTGAAACGCTTGTTTGATTTTGCCGCCGGATGGGCCAAAGGTGTCGCACCCAGCGCTTTGGAGGAACGCCCCATGACCATGACCGCCGAACGGCCGGAGAGCAGCTTCAAGCTGAACCCGCAGGACGAGCTGAACGACCTGCGCATGTCCGACAAGGTGCTGCCGCTCTACAACCGGGTGAAGACCTTCATCCGCGAGGTCGTCCAGCCGATGAGCGCCGAGTTCCAGCGGCTCGGCGAGGGCAAGCAGGACCCCTGGTCCTACGCCCCCGGCCAGCTTGAAGTGCTCGAGGCGGCCAAGGACAAGGCCAAGGCCGAGGGCCTGTGGAACTTCTTCCTGCCCGACGCCCACACCGGCGAGGGCCTGTCGAACCTCGACTACGCCTACATCGCCGTCGAGCTCGGCAAAAACCCGATGGCCTCGGAGACCATGAACTGCGCCGCGCCTGACACCGGCAACATGGAGGTGCTGGAGCGCGTCGGCACGCCCGAGCAGAAGAAGCAGTGGCTGGAGCCGCTGCTGGAAGGGAAGATCCGCTCGGCCTTCGCCATGACCGAGCCGGACATGGCTTCGTCGGACGCCAAGAACATCCGCATGCGCGCCACCCTGGTGGGCGACGAGTACGTCCTCAACGGCGAGAAGCACTACATCTCCGGCGCCGGCGACCCCCGCTGCCGGATCATGATCGTGATGGTGCAGACCAGCCCCGAGGGCCCGCCGCACCTGCGCCAGTCGCAGATCCTGGTGCCGCTGCCCCATCCGGGCGTGGAGATCCTGGGGCCGATGAACGTGTTCGGCGATCCCGACGCGCCGCACGGTCACATGCACATCCGCTTCACCGATGTGCGGGTGCCGAAGGAGAACATGCTGCTGGGCGAGGGCCGCGGCTTCGAGATCAGCCAGCTGCGTCTGGGCCCTGGCCGCATCCACCACTGCATGCGGGCCATCGGCCAAGCCGAGAAGGCGCTGGACCTGATGATCACCCGCGGCCTGACCCGCGAGGCGTTCGGCAAGCCGATCATCCAGCTTGGCGGCAACATCGAGATCATCAGCCGCGCGCGGATCGAAATCGAAGCCATGCGCCTGATGGTGCTCAAGGCCGCGAAGGCCATGGACGTGCTGCCTCGGGACGAGGCCAAGATCTGGATCCACATGGTCAAGGCCATGATTCCTGAGCGGGTCTGCAAGATCATCGACCAGGCGATCCAGATGCACGGCGCCACCGGCGTCTCGCAGAAGACCCCGCTGGCCCGGATGTACACCTCGACCCGCACCCTGCGCCTGGCCGACGGCCCGGACGAGGTCCACCACATGGTGGTGGGCCGCAACGAGGTGCGGCAGTACCGCGAAATGCCGCAGGATCCGTCCACCGCGGCGGTGTTCCGCAACTAGGTTGGACTGACGCCGACCAGCCCCTCCTCCGGACGCCGGGGGAGGGGCTTTCCATTTCTGGGAGGGAACGGATGAAGCTTCAGGGCAAGGTGGTCGTCGTCACCGGCGCGGCCAGCGGCATCGGCAAGGCGCTGGCCGAGCGGTTCGCGGGCGCGGGCGCGGCCGGGATCGTGGTCGGCGACCTTAACGCCGAGGGGGCCGAGGCGGTCGCCGCCTCCGTCGGCGGAGTCGGCCTGAAGGCCGACGTCACCCGCGAGGCCGACGTTCAGCGGCTGGCCCGCACCGCCGAGGAGAGGTTCGGCCGCATCGACCTCTTCTGCTCCAACGCCGGCGTCGCCGGCCGCGACCCGGATGTGGACAACGCCGCCTCGGCCGCCGACGAGACATGGGAGCTGGGCTGGCGGGTCAACGTGATGGCCCACGTCTACGCCGCCCGCGCCGCCCTGCCCGGGATGATCGCCCGCGGCGAGGGCTACTTCCTCAACACCGTCTCGGCGGCCGGCCTGCTCTCGCAGATCGGCAGCGCGGTCTATTCGACCACAAAGCACGCGGCGATCGGCTTCGGCGAGAGCCTGGCCATCACCCACAAGAACCACGGCATCCGCGTCTCGCTGCTCTGCCCGCAGGCGGTGGACACCCCGATGCTGGGCGGCGCCAAGGGCTCGCAGTCCGTGGACGGGGTGCTGACGCCGGAAGCAGTGGCCGGCAGCGTCGTTGAGGGCCTGGAGCGCGAGAGCTTCCTGATCCTGCCGCACGAGCAGGTGGTCACCTACATGCAACGCAAGACCGGCGACTACGACCGCTGGATCAAGGGCATGGCCAAGCTGCGCGACACGGTGATGGGCCGCGCGCCGGCCGGGGCCTAGGCGGCGCGCCTATGAGCGGGACCTACATCCTCTACGGCGCGCCACATTCCCTCTACACCGGCAAGAGCCGCGCCTACCTCCGCAAGCAGGGCGTCCGCTATGTCGAGAAATCGCCGGGAGAGCCCGCCTATCGCAACGAGGTGATGCCGCGCATCGGGCGCTCGATCATCCCCGTCCTGGTCTGCCCGGATGGGGCCATCGTGCAGGACAGCGTCGACATCCTCGACTACTTCGAGGCGAAGGGCGCGCCGGTCAGCGCCCGACCTTCCGGACCGCGCCAGCTGATCGCCGCCCACGTGCTGGAGATCTACGGCAGCGTCGGCATGACCCGCCACGCCATGCACTACCGCTGGTCCTACGCCGACCAGCAACTGGGCTTCCTGAAGGACGCTTTCGCCGGCCGGGGCGACCCGCAGGCAGCTGCGGCGGTGATGGGGCGCATGGCCTCCTATCTGCCGGCGCTCGGCGTCACGCCCGACACCGTTCCGGCGATCGAAGAGTCCTACCTGCGACTGCTGGACATCCTGCAGGCCCACTTCGCCGACCATCCCTACCTTTTCGGCGGTCAGGCCTCGCTGGGCGACTATGGAATGCTCGGGCCGCTGTTCGCCCACCTGGGCCGCGACCCGGTTCCCGAAGCGGTAATGAAGCAGCGGGCGCCGAAGGTCTATCGCTGGGTCGAGCGGATGAACGCGCCGGATGCCGACATTCCGGAGTATCGGGGCTACCCCGACGCCTACTTGCCGGACGACGAGATCCCGCAGTCGCTAAGGCCGCTGCTCGCCCACGCGGCCGAGGAGCTGTTCCCTGAGCTCACCGACAAACTGGCGTTCCTCAGCCGCGACGTGGCTGAGCACGGATGCCGGGCGGGCGAGCCGGTGTCGGCCAAGCCGCACCAGCGGATGATTGGGCGCGTCCGCACCAGTTTCCGCGGCGTGCCGTTCGAGAGCGGCGCGGCCCCCTACACGATGTACCTGTGGCAGCGGATCACCGACGACTACGCCGCCATGGATGACGCCGCGCAGCGGTCGGTGCGCGAGCTGCTGGCCGACTGTGGGCTGCTCCCGTTCCTGGAGGCCGAACGCCCCTTCCGTGTGGAGCGCCGCGACAACATCGAGGTCTGGGGCTAGCTCAGGCCGCCTGCACCCCGCCGGGCTCGTAGATCGGCGCTTCCTCGGGGGCGAGGTAGGCGCGGCCGCGGATGGCGTCGGAGATCTTCTCTGCGATCATGATGGTGGGGGCGTTGGTGTTGCCGCCGACGAGGGTGGGCATCACTGAGGCGTCGACCACGCGCAGCGCCTCCAGGCCCTGGACGCGGCACTCGCCGTCCACCACGGCCATGGCGTCGCCGGACGCGCCCATGCGGCAGGTGCCGACCGGGTGGTAGATGGTCTCCGCCGCGCGGCGGATCCAGGCGTCGATCTCGGCGTCCGTCTGGACGTCCTTGCCCGGGAACAGCTCCTCGCCGGTGAACGGCTTCAACGCCGCCTGGGCGGCCACCTCGCGGACGATCTTCACCCCGTCGCGCAGGGTGCGCCGGTCGGTCTCGGTGGCGAGGTAGTTGCCGAAGATCGCCGGGTCGGCCAGCGGGTCGGCGCTCTTGAGCCCCACGCGGCCGCGGCTCTCGGGGCGCAGCTGGCAGACGTGGAAGGTGTAGCCGTCCTTCTTGTGACTGATCTTGCCGTGGTCCTGCATGATGGCGAGCACGGTGTGGATCTGCAGGTCGGGCCGGTCGAGGCCTTCGTGCGAGCGCAGGAAGGCGCCGGCCTCCAGGAAGTTCTGCCGGCCGATCCCCTGGCGGCGGAACATGTAGTCCAGGCCCACGAGCAGCTGGCGGTGGCCCTTGCGCATGGAGTGGATGGTGATCGGCTGCGGGCACTCGTAGGCGATCGAGGCGTCCAGGTGGTCCTGCAGGTTGGCGCCGACGCCCTTCAGCTCGTGGACGACGTCGATGCCGTGGGGGCGCAGATCCTCCGGATCGCCGATCCCGGAGAGCTGCAGGATGTGCGGCGACTGCACCGCCCCGGCCGCCAGGATGACCTCGGCGTCGGCGTGGAGGGTGCGGGTCTGCTTCTTGGCGTCGATGATCTCGACGCCCACCGCGCGGCCGTTCTCGACCAGGATCCGGCTGGTGCGCGCCGAAACCAGGCAGGTCAGGTTCGGCCGCTTGAGGGCCGGGTGCAGGTAGGCCCGCGCCGCGCTGAAGCGCTCGCCGTTCTTGATGGTGACCTGGTAGGGGCCGAAGCCCTCCTGCTGGTAGCCGTTGAAGTCGGATGTGAGGGGATAGCCCGCCTGGGCGCCGGCCTCGATGGCGGCCTTGTAGATCGGGTGGCTGCTGGCGGCCTTGGAGACGTGTAGCGGCCCGTCGTTCCCGTGCCAGGCGTCGCCGCCGCCCTCCAGGGTCTCGGCGCGCTTGAAGTAGGGGAGGACGTCCGAATAGCTCCAGCCGGTCAGGCCCATCTGCCGCCACTGGTCGTAGTCGCGGGCGTGGCCGCGGATGTAGACCATGCCGTTGATCGACGAGGAGCCGCCCCAGCCGCGGCCCCTGGGCCACCAGAGCTTGCGCCCGTCCAGGTGCGGCTCGGGCTCGGTCCAGAAACCCCAGTTGAACGGGTTCTGGGTCGGGATCAGCACGCCGACGCCGGCCGGCATGGTGACCATCATCGACTTGTCCTTGCCGCCGGCCTCGACCAGCAGGACTTTGGTCTGCGGATCTTCCGTCAGCCGGTTGGCCAGCACGCAGCCGGCCGAGCCGGCGCCGATGATGATGTAGTCGTACCGTTCCACACCCGAACTCCAGAGATCGCCCGAGGCGAACCTAGACCGGGCGCCGCTCCGTCAGCCAAGCGGCGCTTAGAGCTGAGTCTTGTAGCTCTCGATGATCTGCTCGTCGGTGATCGGCGGTTTTCCGAGCTGGAGCTGGTCGAAGATCATCTGGGCGCCGCTGGGCAGCCGCTCGCGCGGGACCTGGGCCTCCGGCTCCCAAAGCTTCGCCCGCATGATCGCCTTTGGGCAGTGCAGGAAGGCCTCCTCCACGGCGACCCGGACCACGATCCGCGGCAGCTTGCCGAACTCCTGGAAGCTGGCCAGCAAGTCGGCGTCGTCGGTGGCCTCCGCTCGCCCATTGACGCGGAACACGTCGTCGAAGCCCGGGATGATGAACATCAGCCCGATGCGGCCCGGGCCGCCCAGCAGGTTGCGGATCGTGTCGAGGCGGTTGTTGCCCGGCCGGTCGGGAAGGAAGAGGTGGCGGCCGTCCTCGGTGACGTGCACGAACCCGGGCTCGCCGCCGCGGGGCGAGACGTCGATGGTCCCGTCCGGCCCGGCCGAGCTGACCACGCAGAAGGGTGACAGGCCGATGAAGGCCCGGCCGTGGGCCTCCACATGGTCCAGCACCTTATCGCGGACCAACTTGGAGGCGGGCTTGTAGAGCCGGTCGAGGTCCTCGAGCGTGAGCGTCTTCATCCCTGCCTCCGTGCAATCCGGATGCATGGTGACGCCGGCCGCACCTGAGAATCAATCTCAAAAGCCTCGGGTGCGACCGGCGCGACCGTCACGCCGGCTCGGCGAGCCCGAGTTCGGCCGCCGCCTCGGCGACGCTGACGTGGCCGCGGAAACCGCCGGCGCCTGCAGGCTCGCGGCCCTCCTCAATGTCGTGCGCAAAGCGGACCGCAGGGTCCTGCTGCAGGCGCTGCAGGAGCGCCTGGGCCTTCGGGAACTCCGACCAGTCAAAGACCTTGTGGTAGTCGTTCCACCGCGCGACGCCCGCGAAGTAGGCGTCGGCGACGCCGATGCGCTCGCCCGAGAGCCAGGTGCGGTCCTGGAGGAGCGTCTTCTCCAGCTTCTGATGGGCCGAGCGGACCAGGGTCTCGGCCTGATGGCGCAGCGCGGCCTGCGACGGGCCGTCTAGCTCATACTTGAGCGAGAACCACAGCGGGCTGTAGGCCGAGAACAGGCTGGTGCTCAGGAACGCCAGGCTGCGGTTCAGATCGTCAAAGGCCGGGCTTCCCTGACGATGGCCAAGCCCCATCTCAAGGCCATGCGCAGCGATGTGATTGAGAATGGCAATCGACTGGGTGAGCTGGCGGCCCTCGCTGGTGATGAGGACCGGCGACTCGCCCACCGGCGCGATGCGGGTGAAGAGCTCGGGCTTCTGCAGCATGTCGATCCGGCAGAGCCGATAGGGCCGGCCGAGCCACTCCAGGGCGACGATGGAGCCGAAGGAGCAGCCTTCCGGAACACCGTAGAAAAGGATCGGGATCATTTCGCGTGTCTCCAAGAAACGGAGACACTTAACTAAAGCCGCCGAATCGAGCCGCAAGAACGCACAATTATGTTCTGCGGTTACATAAATTATACTGGAGTCGGAGCGTCGATGAAGGAAGCTGTCTCGGAATGCCCGCTTGAGAAGGCCGTGCTGCTGATCTCCGGCCGCTGGCGGGCGCTGATCATCTACTACCTCAGCAAGGGCCCGATGCGGTTCAACGAGCTGAAGCGGGCCAACGCCGGCATCTCGCACCGGATGCTGTCGCTGGATCTGCGTGAGCTGGAGGCGGGCGGGGTGATAACGCGCACCGTCATCCCGACCGTGCCGCCGCAGGTGGAGTATCGGCTCACCGCCGCCGGCGAGAAGCTCGTGCCGCTGATCGACCGCCTGGGGGACTGGTGGCAGGAGACCCACCGCGCCGCCGTCGAGCCGGATCGCGCCGTCGCCTGAGGCCTGCATCGGGATGGCGGCGAGATCGTTTGGCAGGGACGCCCGCTGCGGCGACAGTGACGTCCACCCATCCAGCCCGAACAGGCCGCCATGCCCGTGAAGCTCGCCATCGTCGGTGTCGGCAAGATCGCCCGCGACCAGCACCTGCCGGTGATCGCCGCCAGCCCCGACTTCGAGCTGGCGGCTGCGGCCAGCCGCTCCACGGGGGTGGACGGGGTGAAGAGCTTCACCTCCCTGGCTGAGCTGCTCTACGCCTGCCCGGACGTCGAGGCCGTCTCGCTGTGCACGCCGCCGGTGGGCCGGGCGCAGGACGCGCGGCTGGCGATCGCGCGAGGCGTCCACGTGCTGCTGGAGAAGCCCCCTGCCGCCACCCTCAGCGACGTGGACGACCTGGCGCGGCGGGCGGAGGCCGCGGGCGTCACCCTGTTCGCCAGCTGGCATTCCCGCTTCGCGCCGGCCGTGTCGGCGGCCAAGGCCTGGCTTCAGGGACGCAGAATCCGGGGGGCGCGGATCACCTGGAAGGAGGACGTG
>NZ_DATAGM010000095.1:0-14170 GCF_036263695.1 Phenylobacterium sp. | reverse complement strand
CGCCGGCTAACCATACGGCTTCAGGAGACGGTCAAGGTTCCGCGATTAACCTCAATGCGGGCCGACGAATTCGGCTCGCGAGGAGTGCGGTTTGTTGTCGAGTTTCGCCAAGCGTTTTTCGCCTCTCGAGGAGCCCGCCGCCGACGGCGCCGAGGCGCCGCGCCGTCAGCTGAAGGTGCTGCACGTGGACGACGAGGCGATGAACCTGGTGGTGGTCAAGGAGATCATGTCCGCCTTCGGCCATTCGGCCGAGCAGGCCTGGAGCGGCGCCGAGGCGCTCGAGCGGCTGGCCAAGCGGACCTACGACATCGTGCTGATGGACATTCACATGCCCCAGATGGGCGGCGTCGAGACCGTCGCCCGCCTGCGCGCCATGGACGGCCCCAACCAGGAGGCGCCGGTCATCGCGCTGACCGCCGACGCGGTCTCGCGCAGCCTGCCGGACTACCTCTCCCTCGGCTTCGCCGATTTCGTGACCAAGCCGATCCTCGTCTCGCGTCTGATGGGCGCGGTGAACCGGGCGGTGATGCTGGACGCGGCCCGGCTGTTCCACGGCGGCGTGGCGGTGGGGTTCTAAGCTCCGCTCATTCCCGCGAAGGGGGACCCGCGACATCCCACCCCGGCGACCCAGCCCGTTGCGGCGGGTTCGAACTCGTCAGGATGGGTGGCCGGCATGAAGCCGGCCATGACGGAAGAGGTAGGGCGCGTCGGCCCTACGCGCTCAACACCGGCGGCTTGAAGATCCCGGCCGGCGAGCCGGTGAAGATCTCGATTCCGTCCTCGGTGATCCCGATGGAGTGTTCGCACTGGGCGGAGAGGGACTTGTCCCGCGTCACCGCGGTCCAGCCGTCGGCGAGCAGCTTCACCGGGTGCTTGCCGAGGTTCACCATCGGCTCGATGGTGAAGAACATCCCGGGCTTCAGGAGCTCGCCCGTGCCCGGCTGGCCGAAGTGCAGGATGTTGGGCGCATCGTGGAACACCTTGCCCAGGCCGTGGCCGCAGAAATCGCGCACCACCGAGCAGCGCATGGATTCCACATAGGTCTGGATCGCGTGGCCGATGTCGCCGGTGCGCGCACCGGGCCTGGCGGCCGCCAGGCCCCGGTCCAGCGCCTCGTAGGTCACGTCGATCAGCCGCTTGGCCCGCGGCGAGACCTCGCCGACGCCGTACATCCGCGAGGTGTCGCCGTGCCAGCCGTCGACGATGACGGTGACGTCGATGTTGACGATGTCGCCCTCGCGCAGCGGCCGGTCCGAGGGGATGCCGTGGCAGACCACATGGTTGGGCGAAATGCACACCGTGTGGCCGTAGCCGCGGTAGAACAGGCAGGCGGGCAGGGCGCCCTGGTCCAGCACGAATTCGCGCGCCAGCCGGTCCAACTCGGCGGTGACCGCGCCCGGCTTCACGTACGGCGTCAGCATGTCGAGGCATTCGGCGGCGATGCGGCCGGCGCGGCGCATGCCTTCGAACCCTGCGGACCCGTGGATCTTGGGCTGGCCGGTGCGGCTCTCGACCTCAAGGACGCCGGTATCGTTCATGGGGCTACTCCGCGGCCTCCTGGGCCGGCGCGCCCGCCCACGGGCGGCGGCGCGCGATCTTGATGGCTGTCGTGCCTATGTCGCAATCGTAGCACAGAACCTCAACCCCCGCCCGGGCCGCATCCGTCAGCCCCGCCGCGTATTTCGCATCGAGGTCGGCGCAGGCCGCGAACGCGTCGCAGTCCGTCCTCTGAATGACGAACAGCATCACCGCCCGGTTCCCGCGCGCGACCTCCGCCTCCAGCTCTTTCAGGTGCTTCAGCGAGCGGGCCGCCACGCAGTCGGGGAACTCGGCCAGCGCGCCCGAGCGGCGCAGGTGGACGTTCTTCACCTCCAGGAAGCAGGGCGGGCGCCCGTCGCTCTCAAGCAGGAAGTCGACCCGGCTGGCCTCGCCGTACTTCACCTCCCGCCGGATCCGCTCGTAGCCCGCGACCTCGGCGATCGTCCCGTCCGCCAGCGCCTCCGCCACCAGCCGGTTGGGGTGCATGGTGTTGATCCCGACGATCCCGCCGTCGACCTCCACCAGCTCCAGCGTGTGCGCCAGCTTGCGCTTCGGACCATCCGAGCGCGACAGCCACACCGGCAGCCCAGGCGCATTCAGCCCCAGCATCGCCCCGGGATTCGGGCAGTGGGCGGTGATCGCCGTCCCGTCCTCCAGCACCACGTCGGCGAAGAAGCGCTTGTAGCGCTGGACGAGGCGGCCGCGGACGAGCGGTTGCGGAAACTCCATGGGCGGGGGTAGTCCGAGAGGTAAGGGTCATCCGATTTAGGCGAGGGAGGCGGCGATGGGGAGTCCGGGCGGGGGCGGGGCGAGCGCGGCGGTGCTGATCATCGGGGACGAGATCCTCTCCGGCCGCACCCAGGACACCAACCTGCGCGACATCGCCCGCTTCCTCGGCGCGCATGGGGTGGACCTCCTGGAGGCCCGCACGGTGCCGGACGTGCTGGAGGAGATCGTGGCGGCGCTGAACGCGCTTCGCGAACGCTACGACTACGTCATCACCACCGGCGGCATTGGGCCGACGCACGACGACATCACCGCCGATGCGGTCGCCGCCGCCTTCGCGGTGGAGCTCTACGAGCACCCGGAGATCATCGGCATGATGGAGGCCCGCTGGGGGCCGGACAACGTCACCGGCGCGCGACGGCGGATGGCCCGGGTGCCGGTCGGGGGCGAACTGGTGAAGAACCCGGTGCAGGGCCCGCCCGGCTTCACCATCGGCAACGTCTTCGTCCTGGCCGGCGTGCCGCAGATCATGCGGGGCATGCTGGAGGACGTGGGCCCCAGGCTGAAGGGCGGGGCGGTGGTCGTCTCGCGCACGGTACGTGTGGAAGGCCAGGGCGAGGGGGTGATCGCCGAGCCGCTGGAGCGCATCGCCAAGGGCCACCCGGCGATGAGCCTGGGCAGCTATCCGTTCTATGGGGAAGGCGGGTTCGGCTCGAACCTGGTGCTGCGCGGGCGCGATCCGGACGAGCTCGAGGCGGCGGTGGGCGAGCTGATCGAGGCGCTGAAGGGCGCCGGCGTCACCCGCCTGGCCGAGGTGGCGAGCGCCTGAGCGCCCTGTCGGCTCCCTGACCCAAAGGGAACGTCATTTGAGCGTCGCCGTTGTGTAGCTGCACAGAGGAGAGACTTCCCCATGGCTACCGAACGAGTGACCGATCGAACCGACGGCCTCACCAGCGAGCGCACCGTCGAGCGCACCGAAGGCGGCGGCACCACCTACGTCGAACGCCGCGGCTCCGGCGTCGGCGGCGTGATCATCGGCATCGCCGTCCTGGCGCTGGTCGCGATCATCGCCTTCTTCCTGCTGAACATGAATCGCCAAGAGGCGCTCGAGACCCAGGCGGTCACCGGCGCGGCTTCCAGCGTGGCCGAAAGCGTCGGCGGCGCCGCCGAGAGCGTCGGCAGTGCGGCCGAGAGCGCCGCCGAGTCCGTGAACCCGGCTCAGTAATCGTTGTGGATCGGCGGCCCCGGGGGCGGGGCCGCACGTCCTTTCGCGCCCTCGACGCCTCGGCTTCGGAGGCGTAAGGCCAGTTCGCCGGGGACATGGCGGAACTGGTAGACGCAAGCGACTTAAAATCGCTCGGGCTTCGCCCGTCCGGGTTCGATTCCCGGTGTCCCCACCACCCAGACCTCACACCTTGCAGACCGAGGCGCCGCCGTCGGCGAACATCGCCGAGCCGGTGATGAAGCTCGAGAGGTCGGACGCCAGAAAGAGCGCCGCCTGGGCGATCTCCTCTGGCTCGGCCTGGCGCTTCAGCGCATGCAGTGAGCGCACCAGCGCCTGGGCCTCGGGCGTGTCCGCGACGCTGCGTCCCATCGGCGTATCGACGCCGCCGGAGAGCAGGGCGTTGGCGCGAACGCCTTGCGGCCCGTACTCGACGGCGATGGCCCGGGCCAGGCCCACCAGACCTGCCTTGGCGGCGGCGTAGGGGCCAAGTCCGGGGAACGCGTTGGCGTGGCCGACGAAGCTGGACGTGAAGATGATCGAGCCGCCGCCGCGGGCCAGCATGGCCGGGATCTGCCGCCGCGCGCCGAGGAAGGCGCCGGTCAGGTTGACGTCGATGACCTGCCGCCAGGCGGCCTCGTCGACGTCGGCGAGCGGCCCCGGGACGCCGACATCCCCAGCGTTGTTCAGAGCCGCGTCGAGGCCGCCGAAGCGTTGGAGCGCTGTCTCCACCAGGGCGTCGGCGACTTCCGGCTCGCGGACGTCGCCGGCGACGGTGGCCACGGTCTCGCCGGTCCGGTCGATCTCCGCCGCCGTCTGCTCTAGCCGCTCGCCCCGGCGGGCGTTGAGCACCAGCCGGGCGCCTTCCTGCGCGAACAGGACAGCGGCCGCCCGGCCGATGCCGGAACTCGCGCCGGTGATGATCGCCACCTTGCCTGTAAGCTGTCCCATGTCGTCTCTCCTCCAACTGAAGAGCCGAAACTGCTCTCGGCGAAGGGCGTGGACACTCCGGCTCTTGCGGTCGAATCCGCGGGCGCGGCGCCCGAGGCGCTTCCGTCCGCCTAATGAATAGTTAAGCTTTGTCCTGGCGCGGGTGGGGGAATCCGGTCACCTGAGCGTGCGGGATCAAAATCTCGCTCATCTGCGTTTCTGTTGCGGTGGCTTAGCTGTCCGTCAGCGAGCCGGGGAGGCGCGTGGCATGACAGGAACTTGGCTCAACGCCGAGATCTCGCGGTGTTAAGGGCGATCGCCCTTCATGCACCCTGCGCCGTTTTGAGCGGCGCCCGGTTTGCAGCCAGAGCTCCACAGTTTAAGGAACCCGTCACAAAAGGCCGAGCGGCGAACCAGCACCGGGGCTTTAGAGTTCTGGGCGCCTGCCAACGGCGAAGGAGTGCTTGATGACCGTATCCCGCGTCCCGGCCGGCCTTGAGCCTGCCCCCACCCGGCATGCCAAGCTGGTCGAATGGGTGAGGCAGATCGCCGAACTCACCAAGCCCGACCGGGTGCGCTGGTGCGACGGCTCAGACGAAGAGTGGAACGAGCTCACCGCCGAACTGGTCCAATCCGGGACGCTGAAACCGCTCAATCCCGAAAAGCGACCCAACTCCTTCTACGCCGCCTCGGATCCGCGCGACGTCGCGCGCGTCGAGAGCCGCACCTTCATCTGCTCCGAGAAGCCGGAAGACGCCGGCCCGACCAACAACTGGCTCGATCCCACCGAGATGCGGGCCGACCTGAAGAGCCTGTTCGACGGCTGCATGAAGGGGCGGACCATGTATGTGGTCCCCTTCTGCATGGGCCCGCTAGGCTCGAAGATCTCCGCCCTGGGCGTCGAGATCACCGACAGCGCCTACGTCGCCGTCTCGATGAAGATCATGACCCGGATGGGCAAAGCGGCGCTCGAGGAGCTCGGCGAGGACGGCTTCTTCGTGCCCGCGGTTCACTCTGTCGGCGCGCCGCTCGAGCCCGGCCAGCAGGACGTCGCCTGGCCGTGCAACGAGATCAAGTACATCGTCCACTTCCCGGAGAGCCGGGAGATCTGGAGCTACGGCTCCGGCTACGGCGGCAACGCCCTCCTGGGCAAGAAGTGCTTCGCCCTGCGCATCGCCTCGGTGATGGCCAGGGACGAGGGCTGGCTCGCCGAGCACATGCTGATCCTCAAGCTGACGTCGCCTGAAGGAAAGAGCCACTATGTGGCCGCCGCCTTCCCCAGCGCCTGCGGCAAGACCAACATGGCCATGCTGCAGCCGACGCTGCCCGGCTGGAAGGCCGAGACGATCGGCGACGATATCTGCTGGATGCGGTTCGGCCCGGACGGGCGGCTCTACGCCATCAACCCCGAGGCCGGCTTCTTCGGCGTGGCTCCCGGCACGGGCGAGGACACCAACAAGAACGCCGTCGCCGCCCTGCACGGCAATTGCATCTTCACCAACGTCGCCCTGACCGACGACGGCGACGTCTGGTGGGAGGGCCTCACCAAGCAACCGCCGGCCCACCTGACCGACTGGCGCGGCCGCGACTGGACGCCGGACTCCAAGGAGCCCGCCGCCCACCCGAACGCCCGCTTCACGGTGCCCGCCGAGCAGTGCCCGGTGGTGGCGGCCGAGTGGGAGGACCCCGCCGGTGTGCCGATCTCGGCCATCCTCTTCGGCGGCCGCCGGGCCAGCGCCGTGCCGCTGGTCACCGAGGCCTTCGACTGGGCCCACGGCGTGTTCATGGCCTCCAACGTGGCGTCGGAAGGGACCGCGGCGGCCGAGAACAAGATCGGCGAGCTGCGCCGGGACCCGTTCGCCATGTTGCCGTTCTGCGGCTACAACATGGGCGACTACTTCGGCCACTGGCTGAAGCTGGGCGAGCAGGCCGACGCCGCCAAGCTGCCCCGCATCTACTTCGTCAACTGGTTCCGCAAGGACGAGAACGGCAAGTTCGTCTGGCCGGGCTTCGGCGACAACGTGCGGGTCCTGAAGTGGATCGTCGGCCGCCTGGAGGGCAAGGCCGAGGCGGTGGAGACGCCGATCGGGCGCCTGCCGACCGCGGAGGCGCTGGACCTGTCGGGCCTCAACCTGACCCCCGCCCAGCTGAAGCTGCTGCTTAGCGTCGATCCGGAGGTGTGGCTGGAGGAGGCCGCGCTGATCCCGCCGGCCTACGAGAAGTTCGGCGACCGGCTGCCCAAGGCCCTTTGGGCCGAATACGAGAAGCTGGTCGCGCGCCTGCAGAAGGTGGCCCACCCGGTGACTGTCGCGGCGGAGTAGGCGCCAGGCTCCTCTGAGCCAAGCCCAAGCATCTGGTGGGGCCGAAGCGCCGCTGCGCCCCTCTCTCAATCCTCTCCCCCCGCACTGCGTGTCGGGGGAGAGGAGGCTTAGGCACGCGGTTTCCTCTCCGCCGAGGCGATGCCCGAGGGAGAGGACTAAGGAGAGGGGCGGCGCGGCCTCTCCGCCCCTGATGAGGTGGGGCGAGATTGAAGAGAGGCTCGGCCCCTAGCGGCCCCAGCGGCCGAACAGCGCCTTGACGGAGCGGGGGCCCTGCCAGCGCTCATCGGAGGGCTCGGCGATTTCCGCATCGCGCGCCCGGCGGCGCCGCTCGTCGCCGGCCCTGGACTTCGCCTTGGCCGAGGCGTGCCGCGGCGTGTGGTATGCGGGGAAGACCTCGGCGATCGTCCGGGTCTCGGGCAGCACGTAGAACACGCCGCCCTGGCCGGAGAAGGTCGGGCGCACGACCTGCTTGTAGAAGGCCGGGGCCACGTTGATGCAGCCGTATGTGATGCGGTTGTCGTCGATCTCGGGCGAGCGCAGCCGCTGCATGCGCCGCTCCTTCGGATTCGAGGTCACCACCGGGTGCAGCGAGACCGCGGTGGCGTAGTCCACCCACAGCACCTTCTTGCGGCCCACCGCGGGGCCGTAGGCGGCCATGAACCGGCCGGCCGGGGTGGTGCGCTCCTCTGGGGCGATGTCGCGCAGCTCGCGATCGCCGATGCCGGGGACCGAGTCGTCGCCGAACGCGGCGCCGATGAGCGCGGTGGTCGAGCCGATCAGCTCGCCCTCGGGCGCGTAGATGATGACCTCGGCCGTCGCCTTGTCGACGATGGCGAACGGCAGGCCGCGGTTGTCGCCGGAGGCGCGGATCCAGGCCGCCAGGTCCGCCGCGGCGGCGGAGCTGGGCGCGGTCGCCTCGGCCTCTTCCTTGATCTTGTCTGCTGCGGCCGCCAGTGACGGCGCCGCTGCCCCAATAATGCCCAGCCAGAACGCTGCGGCCGCCAGCCCGATCCTCATAGAAGTCGCCCTACGCCGTCACAACTCGAACCATGGCCAAGGCGGGCCGGGGGAATCAGAGACGCCCGCCGGCCCGGCTTGGCCTTACCTTCTATGTTGAAGGTGTCAGTTCCTGGGCGTCCTCATACGCGCTTGTTCGAGCTGGTCCACCCGGCCCGTCAGCTGATCGATGCGCTGGTTGGCCGACTGAGCGTCGGTCGCGGCCTGCTGAGCGGCAGCGGCGGCGGCGTCGGCCCGGCGCCCGGCGTCCTGCGCCCGGGCGTCCACCGCATCGATGCGACCGTTCACCGCGACGATCTGCTCGTCCACGTATTCGCGGGTGGCGCAGGCGCTGAGACTCAGCCCGCCCAAAGCCAGAACCATAGCGAGGCGGACGCTCGCAGTGCGATTAGTCGGCATTTCCAACATCCTCTTCAGTTTGGGCACGGAAGATCTCCCAGCCAGTCCCGCGTCGACGCCGCGGTGAACGCAGTTTCGAGTTCGCCAGGTCTGCGGCAGGCGGTTGGGCCGCCGCCGCGTAAGCTGGGCTGGATCGACAACGCTCCCGGTTACGGCATGTTCCGTGTTGAGTTACCTGGCCGACATAAATGTGGCGGGCGGCGCCTGGCGCGTATTGCAGCGCCCGGATTGGGCAGGTCCGACGACGGAATAGCTGTAGCCAACGCGCCTCTATCGGGCGCCGGCTTTGCGGCGGCCGGGCGCCTCAGCGCCCGGCGACGACCCGCAGGTTCGGCGGCCCGCCGGCCTTCTCCCCACGGATCTGCGAGACCAGGTCGAACAAGGCTCGGCGGACCGCGTCCACGTCGCCCCGCTCGGCCAGCGACTCCAGCTCCTCGAGGTGGCCGCGGGTGATCCGCAGGGCCGAACTGGAGATCACCTCCATGACTTTCGGCGCGCAGGGGATCGACCGCTCGGTCTCGTCCAGCAAGGCCTCCGTCAGCTTCTCGCCGGGCCGCAGGCCGGTGATCTCGATCTCGATGTCGCGGCCGGGCACGCGGCCGGACAGGGCGATCATCTGGCGGGCCAGGTCCATGATCCGCACCGGCTCGCCCATCTCCAGCAGGAACAGGCGCGCGTGGGCGGCGTCGCCGTCCGCCGAGGCGGCGGTGGCGTGCAGCACCAGCTGCGAGGCCTCCGGGATGGTCATGAAGAAGCGGGTCATGTCCTGGTGGGTGACGGTGACCGGCCCGCCGCGCTCGATCTGCGACTTGAAGATCGGCACCACCGAGCCGGCCGAGCCCAGCACGTTGCCGAACCGCACGGCGGCGAACCGGGTGCCGTCGTCGCCCTGCTGGGCCTGGATCACCGCCTCGGCCAGCCGCTTAGTGGCCCCCATAACATTGGTCGGGTCGACGGCCTTGTCGGTGGAGATCAGCACCATCTGGGCCGCGCCGCAGGCACGCGCCGCCTCGGCGACGTTCCAGGTGCCGATGACGTTGGTCAGCACGCCTTCGCAGGGATGCCGCTCGACCATGGAGACATGCTTCAGCGCCGCGGCGTGGAAGACGATGTCCGGCTTCTCGGACATGAACGTGTCGGCGATCCGCGGGGCGTTGCGCACGTCGCACAGCACTGCGTTGCGCGACAGCGCCGGATAGGTCTCCCGCAGCTCCCGGTCGATCTCGAACAGGGCGGTCTCGGAAACGTCCAGCAGGGTGATGTGGGCGCAGCCGAAGGAGGAGACCTGCCGGCACAGTTCGCCGCCGATCGAGCCGCCGGCGCCGGTGATCAGCACCCGCCGGCCGCGGATCAGGTTGGCGATGGTGCGGCGGTCGAGCTCGATGGGGTCGCGGGCCAGCAGCTCCTCGACGCTGATCTCGCGCATGGGGACCAGGGTCGCCCCGTCGTGCTGGCGCAGCTCGACGATGCCGGGCAGGCGCAGCAGGCGGATGCCGTCGCTCTTCAGCCGGCCCACCTGGTCGGCGGTCAGGCCCTTGAGCCGCGCCGGCTCGTCCAGGAACAGCACGGCGCGGGGATAGCGGTTCCAGCGGCGCAGGTCGGCGAGGGCGGCGTCGAGGTTCTGCAGGCTCTCGATAATGCAGACCCCGCGCACCTGCTGGCCAACGTCGCGCGGGTCGGGGCCGACGATGCCGACGGGGGCGTAGCCGCTGTCATGGCTGCGGGCGGTGTGGCGCAGGTAGGTCTCGGCCAGGGCCGGCGGACCGATCAGCAGCAGCGAGGGCCCGCGCGGCGTCCGGTCGGTGATGGTCCGTAGAGGCGTGAGGATGTCCAGCGCCCGCTCGTGCAGGGCCCGCCGGGCGATCCGCACCGCGACCGCGCCGAACATCTGGAAGGCGGCGGCCAGCGCCAGCGCCGAGCGGGGCAGGGTGCTGGCCCGGTCGAGCACCCAGACGGCGAGGAGGAAGACGCCGGCGGTGAGCAGGGCCGTGCGGGCCAGCACCAGGGCGTCGGGGATCGAGGCGTAGCGCCAGGGCGACAGCTCACGGCGGAACATGACCGTGAAGGCGCCAGCAATGGCCGAATAGAGCAGGGTGTACTGGGCGACGATCAGGGTGGGCTCGCCCACCAGCCCCAGGTTCGACCAGCGGCCCACGGCGATGGTGTAGGCGACCAGGAAGGCGGCGGCGGCGATGGCGACGTCGGCGAGGATGGTCTGCACACGGAAGGCCATTCGAGGCATGAGTCGCTCCGCTGCTTTTCCGGACCTTAGTCGCGGCTCCGCAATCATCAAAATCGTCTGTGGGGTCTTCGTCGGCAGAGGCGGCGAAGGCCCGGCGTCGAGGCGCCAAGAGAGACCGACGGACCTTAGAGACGGGGGCCGTGCTGGCAAGAGAAAAGCCGCCGCGCAACGCGCGACGGCTTTCCGAAGTCATTGAACTGTGACGCGATTACAGCGTCAGCTTGAGGCTCGCGACGACGCGTTCCTCGGAGATGTCGCCGAACGGCGCTTCGTCGGTGTCCCAGTAGCGGATGTCCAGGCCGACGTTCTCGGTGATGGCGTAGCCCAGGCCGACGTTCCAGGTTGTGTAGTCGACGTCGCCGACGAAGTCCTCTTCGATGTCCTGGTGGCCGATGGCGGCCGACAGGGTGGCCTTGTCGGACAGCGGGATGGCGGCGTTGACCTCGTAGTAGAGGCCCTCGTCGAATGCCGAACCGGTGAAGTCGGGCGAATAGAACAGCGCCGCGCCGAGGGTGGCGGGGCCGGCCGGGATCGAGCCCGCGGCCTTGAATTCCCAGTAGTTGTAGTCGGCGCCCGACGGCTCGTCGACGTAGGCGTAGTAGATGACCCCGAAGTCCAGCGCCACCGGGCCCGCGGTCGGGCGCACGCCGGCGTAGAAGTCGACCTCGGCGTCGGTGGAGTCGAGGAAGTCGACGTTGGAGGCCCAAACGCCGGCGTACAGGATGCCGGAGGTCACGTCGGCGCCGCCGAAGACCTGCACGCCTTCATCGGTCTGGCTGATGCCGCGGAACACGTAGTCGCTGGCCACGCCGACGTTGAACGACACGTCGACGGCGGCGTCTTCCTGGGCCAAGGCCGAGCCGCCCATGGCGAGGCTGGCCGCTGCGCCCAGCAGCGCAAACTTCAAAGCTTTCATCGATATCCCCTTCTCTCCGGGGCCGGTTTGACTCCGGCCATCACGCCCTGCATCGCCTTTGGGAGCCGCCATCACAAACGGGCGGGGGCGACGCAGGCCTGCCAAGCTAGGGGATGACTAGTTAATGGGCGTCAACGTCCGCCGGCGCCTGGTAAACCGGCGCCAGTGGTGTGGTTTTCGCGCCACTCCACCGTAGCTCCAGGGAATCAACGCATCGACATCGGCGCATAGTTCAGGTGGCTGCCGGCGTCGATCAGCAGCGTCTCGCCGGTGACGTGCCGGGAGTGGGGCGAGGCGAAGAAGCACGCGGAGACGGCGATGTCTTCGGCGCTGGAGGCGACCTTCAGCGGAGTGGCGGCGGCGGAGCGCTCGCGCATCTGCTGCACCCGCTCGGCCGGCAGAGCCTTGCCGAACCACGGCGTGTCGATGAAGCCAGGGCAGATCGCGTTGACGCGGATCTTCGGCGCGAGCGCCCGGGCCAGCGACAGCGTCATGGTGTTGAGCGCGCCCTTGGAGGCGGCGTAGGGCACCGACGAGCCGATCCCGACCACGCCAGCGATGGAGGCGGTGTTGACCACCGCGGCCGGCTGCGGCGCGGCCTCCAGCAGCGCGCGGCAGGCCCGCACCATCTGGAAGGCGCCGACCACGTTCACCGAATAGAGCCGCAGGAAGTCGTCGGCCGACACCGCGTCCATGTCGCCGTGGGCGGCGAAGGTGGTCGTACCGGCGTTGTTGAACAGCGCGTCGATGCGCCCATAGGGGACGGCGGCCTCTGCGATCCTGCGGCAGTCGGCGTCGGCGGCGACGTCGCCCTGGACCAGCACCGCCTCGACGCCATGATCCCGGACCAGGCGGGCCGTCTCCTAGGCCTCCTCGGCGCTGCGGGCGTAGTTGATCACCACGGCGCGGGCCCCGCGAGAGGCGGTCTCCACCGCGATCGCACGGCCCAGGCCCGTCGAGGCCCCCGTCACCACCACCACGTAACCGTCGAAGTCGTTGCCGGCCATGCGTTTAGTCCTCCCAGGCTCTGTTGCTTGCAGTTGGTGATAGCGGCTGGTTTCGCGGCTGTCTCGGTTGCGCGCGCGGGGCCGCGCGCGTAAAGCGCGGGCCATGGAGACAATGGGCCTTTCGCAGCTCGGCCAAGACGTGCGGGGCTTTTCCAGTCCGGAAGAGGCGGTGCTGGAAAAGGCCCCAAATCCGCAGAAGGGGGTGGTCTATCTGGCCCGCTTCACCGCGCCGGAGTTCACCTCGCTGTGCCCGGTGACCGGCCACCCCGACTTCGCCCACCTGGTGATCGACTACGCGCCGGGCGACTGGCTGGTGGAGTCCAAATCGCTGAAGCTCTACCTCGGCTCGTTCCGCAACCATGGCGCCTTCCACGAGGACTGCACCGTGGGCATCGGTCGGCGGATCGTCGAGACGGTCCAGCCGCTGTGGCTGCGGATCGGCGGCTACTGGTATCCGCGCGGCGGCATTCCCATCGACGTCTTCTGGCAGAGCGGACCGCCGCCCGAGGGGCTGTGGATCCCCGACCAGGGCGTCCCGCCTTACCGCGGTCGAGGCTAAAGGTTAACGCCTGCGCGCCTTCTGTTAGGAATTGCGCGGCGAGAGGCTGGCGGTTCTTGCGCGATTGGCCTATAAGTCGTCTGCCCAACTCTCCTCGGGCGTGTCACCTCAGGCCGGGCGGTGCGGAAGCGCCGTCCGGCCGTCGGTTTTTCGGCAGGTCCGCGATCGCGCCGATCAGGTGATAGAACGAGCTGGCCGGCGCCGGCTCATCGACGAAATCCCCGCCTGCAGACATGTGTTCGCGCCACAGCCCCGGCGTCGCCGCCTCCAGGAAGCGCCGAACCGCGAGCGCCGCCGCCGACTGCTCAGCCGACCCCCCGAAGATCACCGCGGCCCGCAGCCATTCGGTCTGGCCCCACAGCCGGGCGCGCGGCTCGAGCACCGAGAAATCGTCCCGAAGGGCCTCGACCGCCACACCGCGCCGCGCGTCCACGCCCCGCAGCCCGGCGGCGTAGAGCCGTTCTGCGGCGGCCCTCGCCTCCGGTCGGCCGGTGAGCGCGCTCCAGCGGTCCAGCAGATAGGCCCACTCGAATTGATGGCCTGGCTCGACCCGCCGGCCCGCCTCACCCGGGGCGGGCCGCCAGTCGGCGGCGAACATCTCGCGCAGGAAACCGCCGTCCGGGTCGATGAACCGGGTCAGCGCCAGCTCCCCGATTTCGTCCGCCAGCGCCCGCCAGGCCGGGCCGCCGCCCGCCTCGATCCAGGCGAGGGCGGCCTCGAAGAGGTGCATCTGGGCGTTGGCCTGGAACGGGTGGGCGTATGTCTCCCGGAAACCGTCGTGCGTATGGCGCAGTTGGTCCAGCGCCGCGAGCAGGTCCATGGCCGCGCCGGGCAGGTCGCGGCGGCCGGGATCTACCTGATGCGATGCGGCCATCGCCAGCAGCGCAAAGGCCTGTTCGTACAGCCGGGGCGTGTCGTCCAACACTTCGCCGCCGGCCGCCATGATCGCGCGGTAGAGCCCGTCGGGGCGGCGGTAGTGGTCCAGCAGGCAGCCGAGGCCGTGCCGTGCCGCCTCGCGCCACGGACCGTCCCAGCCCAGCCGGCCGGCCGTGGCATAGACGAAGGCCTGCCGCGCCTGCACCCGGGCCCGCCTGGGCTCGCGCGGCGACAGGTCATGGCCGAGAGCGTCGAACCAGCCGCCTCGCTGATGGTCGGCGCCGGCCCGCCACCATAGGGGCAGGGCGGTCTCACGCAGCCAGCGGTCCAGCCAGTCGGCGTGGTCGCCGAAGCCGTCGGTCACGGGCGCCAGACGCTCGTCAGGGCCGCCGGATCGGCCCGCTCCCGCTCCAGCG
>NZ_DATAGM010000094.1:0-5357 GCF_036263695.1 Phenylobacterium sp. | reverse complement strand
CGAATGCCAAGAAAGCTCTCATCAGGCTCACCCTCGCCACAGTCTCGCCGGAAGTTTGCGGCCAAGCCTAGCCGCTCTCAAGGCCGGTCTGGCGTTGATGCAATCCGAGCTCGCGGCTTCCGTCCCACGCGGGTTCGGACGCGGGTTCCGCGCGAGCAGCGGGTGGGAAGTGGTCTTCCGAGCCGGGACAGGTGAAGGTCCGCTCCCGACGCCGAACTCAAGGTCCGCTCATGGCGCGTTGCAGACCTTTCTGACGGGCTGAGAAGGGCGAGGCCCGCAGCCCTAGGAGCGACGACGTAGCGAGCTGGCTCTGCCTCCGAGCCGGCGAGAAGATAGGGTCACGACATCCCCGGCCGCGGCGCGGGCCTGCGGTTTGCTTGACGCTCGGCACACAACTAAAAATCGAGGCGATTACTACCGGAGGCCCCATGGTCGCGATCCTGAGCAATCCCGTCCGTCTCGACATGATGGACTGGCGACTTCCAGCTTTGGCGGGTTTGCCTGCGGATTGGGTGCTCGCCTGAAGCAGCGTAGCGCAGCCGCTGGTCTCGGGACCGCTAGCGTGCGCGCCCGAGGTTCTGGCGTCGAGCCAAGGTCCTCTTCTGGCGCAAAGCGGACTTCACGTGGGCTGACCTCCACGCATTGGCCGCTGTGGGCCCCAACCGACCTCGCATGCACTGGCGGCGCTTAGCTATTCAGATGGCGGGGTGAGAAGCCGCCACGTGCGGCGACGCGAGCGGCGGAGAGCCCAGCGACCCGCTGCCTCATGCTGACTGGAGGGCATCCGCTGCGGAGTCTCTCCAACGCCAGCGGGCTACGCCGGATCGAACCTCGCCAACGCGAGTTGCCTGATAGGCCTTAAGGCCTTGCTTCCATTCTCACCGAGAGGTTCTGCAAATGACACAGATTGAGGGCGACGGCGGGCCGCTGCTGCAGGGGGTAGATGAGGCGGGCGGCAGTTCGCAGCCGGACGGCGACAGAGACGTCGGTGGCGTGCATGGGCGCGACGAGGGCGGCACCGAGGACTCCGGCGAAGATCGCGACGTGGGCGGCGCCCACGGCCGAGACAACGGCGGATCCTCAGAAGAGCCCGGACCGGATCGGGATGTCGGCGGCGTCCATGGACGGGACCAAGGCCAGCACTGAGGCAGTCGCGAGCCGACGGCGGCCAACCATCCGGCGTCGGTCTTGAGCGATGGATGGCGCGCGGATCTTCACGAGCGGGCGTGCTCTGGCGCAGCTGGTTGGTGGCGACCAAGCGGCCGAACTGTCCGGGGCGTTCGGCCGCTCCCCCTGGCGGGGGCGGATCGACCCCGCGAAGGCGCGGGCTCTGTTCGATTGGGATCGGCTAAACACCGGGCTCGCAGAGCATCGGTTCGGCCGGGCGCGACTGTACCTCTCAGGCGCCGAGGCTCACGCTGCGCGGGATGGCTCCGGGCGGATCGACCCGCCACGATTGACCAAGGCGCTGCGCGATGGGGCGACCCTGATCCTGAACGCGGCTCAGGATGCCAGCCCAAACCTGCGGGACCTCTGCGAGTCCCTCGCGGCGGAGTTCGCCTGCGTTTGCCAAGCCAATCTCTACGCCTGCTGGCGGAGCCGTCCTGGCTTCGACGTCCATTGGGACGACCACGACGTCATCGTGGTGCAGGCGGAGGGCCGCAAGCGCTGGTCGCTCTACGGTGCGACCCGCGAGGCGCCGTTGGTCAGGGGCGATCCGGCCGATCACCGACCGCCGTCCTCGTCAGGCCAGGACCTGGTGCTCGAGGCGGGCGATGTGCTCTACCTGCCGCGCGGCGTGTGGCACGCCGCGCTGGGGGTGGACGAGCCGAGCCTCCACCTTACCATAGGGCTTACCCGCCGCACCGGAGCTGACTTCTTTCACTGGCTCGCGGACACGCTCGCCGAAGAGGCGCTGGTGCGACGGGATCTCCCCTTCGAGGAAGGTGAGAGGGCGCTGGCCAATCGGCTCTCCGATTTGCTCGCGCTCGCGGCGCAAGCCGATCCGGCGGACCTCGCTCGACGCTACCGGCGCGACCTGGATGCGGCTTACCGGGCGGCGCCGCGGCTATCCTTCCCCGCTATCGGCGGCGTGGACACCACGCCCAGCGAGCAGGACGAGGTGTGGCTTGCGCCGGGGCCGGCGTCGCTTGCGCCCGCGGACGCTTCAGGTGCGGTGGTGCTGAGCTGGCGGGGGGACCGGTTCACGATCTCAGGGCGCCTTCAGCGCGTGCTGTCCCAGCTGGTATCAGGCCAGGCGGTGCGCTTCGGAGACCTGGCCGCCTGCGCCGAGCCGGAGGAGACGTTGACCTTCGTGCGCGAGATGGTTCGCCGAGGTGTGTTCTTGCTGCGAGGAGCGCCGGGTGGGCGGGAGGTGTGAACCTGCTGCCCGCAAGGCGGAGGAGCCGGAACGCACTCCCGACGGCCGCTATCTCGTCCTGCGCGGCCGGCTTTGGCGTGCGGGCGATCCGAACCTGCCGGCGCAGGAGCGTTCGCGGTGGGTGTCAGAACTCATGTCGGCGCGACGAGCCGTCGGCGCGGGCTTACGGGCCAAGGACGCCGCCGCCGTGAAAGCGGCGCGCTCGCGCGTACATGCCGCCAAGGTGGCGCTTGGCGAGCGGGGCCCGGTGTGGTGGACCGACGGCGCGCCAGACCTGACACGCCACCTACGCAGAAACACGCCCTATCGCTGAGCCTCGCCCGGTTACGCGCCCATCGAGGCCCCATATCCGCCAGGCGCATGGTTTGGTGCGATCGGCTGACGCGCTCCAGGTCACATTGTGGCGCTGTGCGCAACGATCGACAGTCCCCCGACGGACCAAGCTCCGTATCAGCCTTCGGCGTCGCCGACGCGAAGAGGCCAGGGTCCGGATTGCACCCGTTGCTGACACGGGGACTGGCACGTGCGGGGCCCTGCTGCCGCTTAACGGTACTGTCCACGATGGGCCGCTTCGCCAACTTCCCCTCCTGGCGCTCTGCCGGCCGTGTGCGGGACGGTTTTCGGCTAGCGGGCGCCGTCTTCAGAAATTTCCTCGAGCGTGTGGCCCAATGCCCGAGCTGAGGCCTCACGGGCGACGTCACCCAAGGATAGGATACCGGCGAGGCTGCCTTGGTCATCGACGATCACCAGGCGCCGCATTTGTAGGTCAGCCATCCTTTTGGTGGCCGTCTTCAGGCTCTCGCTCGCCAAGCAGGTCTCAACGGGGCTCGTCATCACTTCGCTGACCGGGATCTCATTATCGCGGCCCTCGCCGACCACTCGGATCACGATGTCTCGGTCCGTGATCAGGCCTACGATCTGGCCACCCTGCTGTATTGGCATGACGCCGGAGTCGATCTCCGACATTCGGCGCGCCACGTCCGCGACGGTATCCGTGGGGCTTGCGACCTGCACATCCCGGGTCATTACGTCCGAAACCTTCATGCACGCTCCTGTGTAGAACCGTGCAACGACTACCGACCGCCCCTGTTCCGAGCGGGAGCAGGCCTCGAGATCGCGAGGGCACGGTCACGGCCATCGCATCGATGTCTTGTGGCGCTGACCCTAACCGGCGGCGAACGCTGGCCCTCTGGGATGCGAGGGAGCTCTAGAAAGACGAAGCGGCGCGCCAAGGCGCGGGTCTACCGGCGCCGGCGTGAGGTCCGCGAGGGGCGAGCCGCACGTGTCCCAGCGCCAGCCGAATAGAGTCTGCGGTCTCAAATCCGCTGTTCGAGAACGGCCGGAACCGGGCAGGCTGAGCCGGCTTTCACGCCGTAACATGCCTGGCCTCGCGATCCTGGAAGCGCCCTCTGGGCTGGGCCTTGCGTCCTATGGGGTGCAGCAACTTCCGAGCGCCCTTCTTCAGCTGGGCCTGGCGGACGGACTTGGCGTAAGGGCGACCAGACGAGTGGAGGCGCCGACGGCCGGAGGGGAAATCGATCCCGCGACAGGAGTGCTGAACGCCGCGGAGCTGGCCAGCTACAGCATCGGCTTGGCGGACGCGGTTCAGGAGATGCTTGAGGACGGCGAGTTCCCGCTGATCCTGGGGGGCGACTGTTCGATCCTGCTGGGATCTGCGCTCGCTTTGAAACGGCGCGGTCGCCACGGGCTGCTGTTCATCGACGGCAACGCCGACTTCTTCCAGCCGGAGGCCAACCCAAACGGGGAGGCGGCCTCCATGGATCTTGCGTTCGCCACCGGCCATGGTCCCGCAGCCGTCGCGGACCTGGAGCGCCGAGGCGCGTCGATCTGCGAAGAGGACGTGGTGGCGTTCGGCTGGCGTGACCACAAGGACCAGGCCGACTACGGGAGCCAGCCTCTGCCGGCTGCAACGCTGAGCCTGGATCTGCCGTCGATCCGCCGTCTCGGGCTGGACAACGCCCTCGACTTGGCTCTGGCCCGCTTGTGCGATCCGCGCCTCGACGGCTTCCTCATCCACCTGGACGCCGACGTCCTCGATGACGAGGTGATGCCTGCGGTCGACTACCGCATCCCCGGGGGCCTGAGTCCCGATGAACTCACGCACGTGCTCACCTGCGCGGTGGCGAGCGGGAGGGCGGTGGGCCTGGAGGTCGCCATCTACAATCCGCAGCTCGACCCGGAAGCCGCCGCGGGCGCTGTGCTGACGGAGGTGCTCACCGCCGCGCTGAGGCATTTCTAGACACCGAAGATCGCCGTGAACGTCGGTGGAGGGCTGCCGACGGGCCCTGGCGTATGGGTTAGCCGTTCCCCGTGGTTGCGAGCAGGTTGCACTCGGCGATCCGCATCAGAAGAGATGGCCCGGTTCGCACGATGGGGGCGGCTTCGTTCGCGTGCCGGCGGCTCACCGCCGCTGCGGGCGCTCGGCTTCCTCCGGGCGTTACCTGGCGAGCCCAAGGGCTTCAAGGAGCTCCGGATCCTCGCTGGAGGCAGCGAGCGCCCTTGCCGAGACCCCGGCGTGGTTCTTCAGGTCCAGGTCCGCCCCATGCCGGCGCAGCAGGGCTGCGACGGTCGGATGGCGCGCCTGGATGCTCTTCATCAGCGCCGTCTCGCCGGCGTCGTCGGGGCTGTCGACGGCGACCCCCTCACGCAGCAGCTCCGCCACTTCGGCGGTGCGGCCGGCGGCGGCGGCCGCGCGGAGCCTCGCGCCCTCTGGGGGGCGGGAAGCCGGCGGTGAGGCCGCGCGCCGCGGGGTTCCAACGCGCGCCTCGGGTCGTACGGCAGCGCTGCCAGTGACGACAAGTTCCTCGAGGCTGTCGGCGCCGGCGGGGGCGGACGGCGCAGCAACGGGCGGCTGTCGAGTCGAGGCAGGCACCGGAGAGGTCCCAGCCGTCGCCGGAGGCGGGCGCTGTGACCCGGCCTCGTCCAACATCGGGGCGGCTCGCACAACCGGGGGAGG
>NZ_DATAGM010000093.1:0-8058 GCF_036263695.1 Phenylobacterium sp. | reverse complement strand
AAGTCGTACCACTCGAATGCGGTGCCGGCGGATGAGGCGACCACCACCGTCCGCATCGGCGTGGTGGTCTTTTCCGGCGCCCCGTCGGCGGCGACTGCTTCGGCCATCTCAACTCCCCCAAATCGTTGGGGAATGCTCTAGCACCGGCGCCTCGCGCTCGGAAATGGCTGTTCTGCGGGCCGGAACCGCGACCGGGGGAGGCGCCTTCCTGTCCCGAAGAACGAGGACAGGCCATGCAAGACAACACCTATGGGATCAGCGAGATCGTCGGCTCGTCGGAGACCTCGATCGAGGACGCCATTCAGAAAGCCGTCGCCAACGCCGCGGAGAACCGGCGGAACATCCGCTGGTTCGAAGTCCTGGAGACCCGCGGCCATGTCGAGGACGGCCGGGTGAAGCACTTCCAGGTGCACATCAAGCTCGGCTACACGATCGAAGGATAGGGCGATGACCAGCCCGGACAAGCGCAGCTTCGAACCCGATCCCGAGGCCCGCCCGGACCTGCCGCCCGAGGACGCCGATCAGGCCAGGCCCGACGCCCCCGACGAGGCCAAGCTGAAGCGCCACGGCGACGACCTGCAGTCGACGGTCGACAAGGCGGCCGGCGGGGACCAGCCGCCCCGCTGACCTAAAACGCGTTCTCGCCGGTGATGGCGCGGCCGAGGATCAGGGCGTGGACGTCGTGCGCACCCTCGTAGGTGTTGACCGTCTCCAGGTTCGCCGCGTGGCGCATCACGTGGTACTCGCCGGAGATGCCGTTGCCGCCGTGGATGTCGCGGGCCTCACGGGCGATGGCCAGGGCCTTGCCGCAGTTGTTGCGCTTCATGAGGCTGATGGCCTCCGGCACCCAGGCGCCTTCGTCGATCAGCCGGCCGAGCGCCAGCGCGCCTTCGAACCCGAGCGCGATCTCCGTCTGCATGTCGGCGAGCTTCTTCTGGACCAGCTGGCGGGCGGCCAGCGGCTTGCCGAACACCTTGCGGGTGGAGACGTAGTCGCGCGAGGCGTGCAGGCAGAACTCGGCCGCGCCCATCGCGCCCCAGGCGATGCCGTAGCGGGCCTTGTTAAGGCAGGAGAACGGCCCGCGCAGGCCCGAGACCTTCGGCAGGATGGCGTCCTCGCCGACCTTCACGTCCGCCAGGCTGATCTCGCCAGTCACTGAGGCGCGCAGGGAGAGCTTGTTCTGGATCTTCGGCGTCTCGAAGCCGGGCGTCCCGCGGTCCACCAGGAAGCCGCGGATCACCCCGTCCAGCTTGGCCCACACCAGCGCCACGTCGGCGATGGGCGAGTTGGTGATCCACATCTTGGAGCCGTTGAGGACGTAGCCGCCGTCGACCTTCTTCGCCACCGTGCGCATCGAGGCCGGGTCGGAGCCGCCGTCGGCCTCGGTCAGGCCGAAGCAGCCGACGATTTCGCCCTTGGCCATCCCCGGCAGGTACTTGCGCCGCTGTTCCTCGGAGCCGAACTCGTAGATCGGATACATGACCAGCGAGGACTGCACGCTCATCGCCGACCGGTAGCCGGAATCGATCGCCTCGATCTCACGGGCGATGAGGCCGTAGGCGACGTGGTTGACCGCCGCCCCACCGTACTGCTCGGGCAGCGTCGGGCCGAGGAAGCCCAGGGCGCCCATCTCGGTCATGATCTCGCGGTCGAACCGCTCCTCGGCGAAGGCCGAGACGACGCGGGGCAGTAGCTTGTCGCGCGCATAGGCCCGGGCCGACTCCCACACCATCCGCTCGTCCTCGGAGAGGCGCGAGGTGAGGTCGAGGGGGTCCTCCCAGCGGAAGGTCTTCTGGCTTTGGCCGGCGTCGAGAGCCATGGCGGATGCTCCTGAATTTTCAGGGCCGCCTATGACACCGAATTACGTCCCCGTGTAGACGCCTTTGCGCTTCTCCAGGAAGGCGGCGCGGGATTCCTTGGCGTCGTTCACCGCCTTGCGGGCGAAGCCCAGACCGACGTGCTCGTAGCGCAGGGCGTCGTCGATCTCCTTTTCCATCGAGTACTGCAGCACCCGCTTGGCGCTGCGGATGGCCAGCGGCGGCCACTGGGCCATCTCCTCGGCGTAGGCGACCGCCTCGTCGAGCAGCCGGCCCTCCGGGACGATGCGGTTCAGGAGTCCGATGCGGTGGGCCTCTTGGGCGTCCACGTTGCGGCTGGTGAAAATCAGGTCGGCGGCGTTGGCGTAGCCGACGATCCTGGGCAGGAAGAAGCTCATCCCGCTGTCGGGCGAGAGGTTGCGCTCCACGAACACCGTCTTGAAGCGAGCGTGCTCCGAGCCGATCCGCACGTCGCAGGCCAGCGCCATGCTCATGCCCGCGCCTGCGGCGACGCCGTTGATGGCCCCGATCAGCGGCTTATCGAAGGTATAGAACAACTTGGCCCAACGGCCGACCCAGCTCATCTCGTCCAGCCGCTCGGTCTGGTTGGTGGGCGGCGGCGGGCCCGGCGGCAGGCCGGCGGCGGCCCGGTCGGCGCCGCCCATGAGGTCGGCGCCGGAGCAGAAGCCCTTGCCCTGGCCGATGATCACCAGGGCCCGCACGTCGTCGTCGTCGCGCGCCCGGCCGACCGCCTGATGGACCTCGCTGCGAAGCGTGGCGGAGATGGCGTTCAGCCGCTCCGGCCGGTTGAGGGTCAGCACGGCCACCTGGCCGCGGATCTCGTACTGGATGGCGTCGTAGCGGCCGACCGGCTGGTCCATGGCGCGTCCTCCTTGCCTCGTTTTCCGCAACTCTGGCCCAAACGGGGCCGTGCGCAAGGAAAGCCGCGGCAACCATTGTCGATTTTGCCGGTTGCTAGGCAATCAACGGCCCTGGACCGGATCGCCCAATGGACGCGACCTCAGCCGATAGGAATCCCGCCCGGCCCTTCGTGTGGCTGGCGACGCTCGCCTTCCTGATCGGCTTCATCGGCTATCTGGCCGTCAGCGTCCCGGTGGTCGCCACCGTCTACGACGAGCGCCCCGCCGAGCCGGCGAGAGTCTCCGGCCCCGTCTCCTCCGAGTGGAACATCGAGCGGCGGGTATAGCCGCAACCCTTCTCCGTAATCCCGGACGGCCGCAGGCTGAGCTTCGCTGTGGCCGGGATGACGGCATTGAGGCCAGCCTCAGCTCCGCGCCACGAACCAGCCGTTCTTGAAGCCGTCCTGCGCCTTTCCATAGGCGAAGGGCTGGCCTTCAGGCGTCAGGACGCTGCCGCCGGCGGCTTCCAGCACCGCGTGGCCGGCCGCGATGTCCCATTCCATGGTCGGGCCATGGCGCGGGTAGATGTCGGCGGCGCCCTCGGCGATGCGGCAGAACTTGATGGAGGAGTCCATCGCCTCCCGGCGGGTGAAGCCGTACTTCTGCGCCAGCGCGTCGGCCGTCTCAGGCTTCATGGTGTGGCTGATCAGGCCCAGCGGCTCGGGCGGCCAGGGGCGGACGTGGACCGGCGCGGCGGCCCCGCCCTCGACGCGCTTCAGGGCCCGTCCGCCCTGTGTGAACCAGGTCTCCATGGTCGGCGGCGCGCAGACCGCACCGGCCACCGGACGGCCGTCCTGGATCAGGCCGATGTTGACGGTGAAGTGGACATCGCCGCGCACGAAGGCCTTGGTGCCGTCCAGCGGGTCCACCAGGAAGAAGGTCGAGCCGATCTGATCGGGCGTGCCGAACTCGCTGGCGTCCTCCTCGGAGATCACGTGCACGCCGGGCCAGCGCTTCTCCAGCTCGGCCAGGATCAGCGCCTCGCCCCGCTGGTCGGCTTCGGTGACCGGGCTCTCGTCGGCCTTGGTGCTGACCGTCAGGCCCGAGCGCCACAGGGGCAGGATCAGCCGCGCCGCGGCCTCGCAGATGTCGGCAAGCTCGGCGCCGGGGTCGCTCAATGACAAGTCTTCCGCCCTCCCTTGGGGAGCCGCCTTCCTAGAGGGGCGTTCCGGTTTCCGAAAGCGTCAAATCAGGCCAAGTTCGCCCGCCGATGACCGAGGTTCCTCCCACCTTCGACGTGGCCGCACCGCCGCCCCCGACCGCGCAGGTCGCCGCCTACCTGGCGGCGCGCATGTGTCACGACTTCATCAGCCCGGCGAGCGCCATCGTCTCGGGCCTGGACCTGCTGGAAGACCCCACGGCCCAGGACATGCGCGAGGAGGCCATGGGCCTGATCGCCTCCAGCGCCCGCAAGCTGGCGGACCTGTTGGCCTTCACCCGCGTGGCTTTCGGCGCCTCGGCCAGCGCCGACACCTTCGACGCCCGCGAGCTGGAGAAGCTGACCCGCGGCGTTTTCGCCCACATGCGGGCCGAGCTTGACTGGGAGGTCTCGGTCGAGGGGCTGAACAAGCCGTCCGCCCGGGCGCTGCTGAACCTGGCCCAGCTGGGCGGCGCGGCCCTGCCGACCGGCGGGACCACCCGGGTGCGGGCCGTGAACGAGGGCGCCTCGACAGCCATCGCGGTGGACGCCATCGGCCCGCGGGCGCGGCTGCGACCCGAAGTGCTGGCCGGCCTGCGGGGCGAGTCCGCCGAAGGGCTGCACGGCCACTGGGTGCAGGCCTACTACGTGCACCTGTTCCTCACCGACGCCGGCGGGCGGGTGTTCGCCGACGTCAACGACGAGCGGGTGGTGTTCGCCGCCACGGTTCCCCTTTAGCGGGTTGAATAAACCACGGCTCCATACCCTCCCTTAACCAACCCGGCGGACAAGGGGAGGTGGAGTGGAGTTCGCCCCGTGAAGACCTGTCTGGTCGTCGACGACAGCCGCGTGATCCGCAAAGTGGCCCGCCGCATCCTCGAGGAGCTCGGATTCGAGATCGCCGAGGCGTCCGACGGGCTCGAGGCGCTGGCCTGGTGCCGGGCGATGATGCCCGACGCGGTGCTGCTCGACTGGAACCTGCCGACCATGAGCGGGCTCGAGTTCCTGCGCCAGCTGCGGCAGGAGCCGGGCGGCGAGGCGCCCACCGTCGTCTTCTGCACCGTCGAGAATGACATCGAGCGGATCCGCGAGGCGCTCGACGCGGGCGCCGACGAATACATCATGAAGCCCTTCGATGGGGACATCATGGCCTGCAAGCTGGCTCAGGCGGGTCTGGCGTGACCCCGCAGGACCGCGAACTCATCGCCGGGCTCTGCGCTGCGCGCGCCGGGTTCCACGTCGACGCCTCCAAGGCCTACCTGCTGGAGAGCCGGCTGGCCCCGGTCGCCCGGCGCGAGGACTATCCCACTATCCCCGAGCTGATGGAGGCCCTGCGACGGACCCGCGACGAGCGGCTGATCTGGGCGGTGGTCGAGGCCATGGTCGGCGGCGAGAGCAGCTTCTTTCGCGACGGCGCGCCCTATGAGGCCTTCGCCGAGGAGGTCCTGCCCAAGCTCTGCGAGCGGGCCGGCGGGCGGCCCCTGCGCATCTGGAGCGCGGCCTGCGGCACGGGCCAGGAGATCTACTCCCTCGCCATGCTGGTGGAGGAGGCCGAGGCCAGGATGTCTGGCGAGCGCATCGAGCTGTTCGGCTCCGACCTTTCCGAGCGCGCCCTGGAGAAGGCCCGCAGCGGCCTCTACACCCAGTTCGAGGTCCAGCGCGGGCTGCCGATCCGCATGCTGGTCCGGCATTTCGACAAGGACGGGGAGATGTGGTCGATCCTGCCGAGGCTGCGCCAGATGGTGCGCTGGCGGCGGATCAATCTGCTGGCCGACCTGTCTCAGCTCGGCGCCTTCGACGTGATCTTCTGCCGCTACGTGCTCTCCAACGCGACCGAGCCGGCTCGGCGACGGATACTGGACAGCCTGGCCCGGGCGTTGGTCCCCGGCGGCTACCTGTTCCTGGGCCAGGCTGAATGCGCCGAAGGCCTGACCGAGGCCCTGGCGACGGTGGAAGGCCGGCCCGGCCTCTATGTCCGTCAGCCCGCCGTCCGGGTCGCCGCCTAGCGCCAAAAAAGAAGAACCCCGCCGGAGGGGCGGGGCTCTTGGTACGCAGAACTCTGGAAAGGCCTTAGTCGGCCGCGTCCTTGGCCGCGCCTTCGACAGCCGCGCCGGCCGCCTGCACGTCTTCACCGGCGCCTTCGACGGTGTTGCACGCCGCCACGACGGCCATGCTGGCGGCGAGCACGACGGATAGTACGATCTTACGCATGGGATCTCTCCGGTGAGGTTCAACTCGCCGCACGGCAACGATCAGGCTGCGGCCTGGTTCCCCTGCGGGGGCGAATTGGCCACGCTTTCCGGGGTCGGCGCCGGGAAGATCAGCCGCGCGGTGATCCCACCCGCGGCGTTCTGCACAAGCTCAGAGCGGCCTCTCAGCTGACGGGCGAAGGCGGTCATCAGGGTCCGCCCGACCCCCGAGGCGACCAGCGCCTCCTCCGGCGCCGTTCCGTCGTCGGCGATCTCCAGCAGGGCTTCGTCGCCGCTGACCGAGAAGTGGACTGTCAGCTCCCCGCCGCGCCCGGCGAAGGCGTGCTTCTGGGCGTTGGTGATCGCCTCGACGGCGAACAGGGCAAGAGGAGCGAGCCGGTCGGGATCGATGACCAACGGCTCGACGTCGAGCTCGGTTCTGACCGGGGGCCCGCGCAGCATCTCGCCGGCCACCAGCTGGGCGGTCAGCTCCTCGAGAAAGGCGCGCAGGTCGACCCGCTTCAGATCGGGGCTCTGGTAGAGGGCGCGGTAGATCAGGGCCAGCGCGGTGATCCGCTGGCGCGTGTCGCTCATCGCCGCCCGAGCCGCCGGGTCGGTCAGCGCCCGTTGCTGCATGTTCAGCAGGGAGGAGATGACCTGCAGGTTGTTCTTCACCCGGTGGTGGATCTCCCGCATCAGCGCGTCCTTCTGGGCCAGGGAGTCGCGCAAGCTGGCGTCGCGGCCGACAATGGCGTCGGCCATGTCCTCCAGCGTCTCGGCAAGTTCCCGGATCTCCGACGGCATCCGCTCGGCCTGGACCGGCCGCACGCTCAGCCGGCCGCGGGCGTAGAGGGTGGCGATCCGCTGCAGGTAGGCGATCCAGCGCACCACCACCCGCTCGGCCACCGCCGACACCGCCAGGAAGGCCAGCAGGAAGGTGAGCAGTGGCAGGATCAGCCCGGTGAGCGGGTTCAGCCGCGCCCAGGAGAACAGGCTCGGCGACGGCGCGGAGAGGATCACGAAGATGTCGTCGCTGACGATCGCGGCGGCCGAATAGACTCGCCGTTCGCCCTCACGGTCGCGGCCGTACCAGACGTAGGCGCCCTCGGCGGCGCGGGCCCGCCAGTCCGGGGGCAGGTCCGGGAATGCGCCCGGCGTGGTCTGGCTGATGTAGTCGCCGCGGCTGTCGGCCAGTGCGACATCGGACGACTGCGGGATGGCGGGGTCGCGCACCCGCGGCTGCAGGCTGGCCAAGCTGATCACCGCTGCCTGAACACCCTGAAAGCTACCGTCCGGAGCTTCGGCCCTTGCGGCGGCGATCACCGCCGGCTCGCGCGCGTAGGCCGCGCCGGGGGCGCGGGTGATCACCAGGTCGTCGCCGGCCTGAAGCTGCCGAAACCAGTCGCGGGAGGCCCGGCCAGGGTCGGCCGGAACGCCCGCCGCCGCGCAGGCTACCCGGCCCGCTGAATCGAAGCGGATCAGGTTCAGGTAACCTGGCACCCGCTCGGCGACCTGCGCCAAGCGTTGGGCGCACTGGAAACCGACCGAGCCGCCGGCCAGGGTGTGCAGCAGGATGTCGGCGCTCTCCATCCGCGCCCGCGCGGTGGCCGCGCTCCGCTCGGCGGCGAAGGCGAGGCTCTCGCGCAGGTTCTGGTCCTCGCGGTTGAAGGCCAGGGCCGATTGCACGCCGCCGAGCGCCAGCACCGGCAACAGGGCGACGGCCAGGGCGGTGATCAACCGGACCCGGATCGTGCTGAGCGAACTCCAGGGCTGACCGTCCATCGGACCTAACTAGGCCCCTAACGGACCGTGCTCAACCGCTCCGCATCGGCCAGGATGGATTGCATGGCCTCGCTGGCCGCCAGGCCGTCGCGGTCGTACGCGCCCTCGTCGAGGATGGCGTGCAGGGCCCGGCGCGCGCGGCTGACCCGGCTCTTCACCGTGCCGACCGCGCAGCCGCAGATCTCGGCGGCCTCTTCGTAGGCGAAGCCTCC
>NZ_DATAGM010000092.1:0-6805 GCF_036263695.1 Phenylobacterium sp. | reverse complement strand
CTGGAGAAGAGCGACCATCCGTGGATCCGGGAATATTTCCTGGGGCCCCGCGGGCGGGCGGCCCAAGCGGCGATGAAAGCCTGATGGAAAAGAACGCCAACTACGCCCTCGTCGGGCTGTCCTCGCTGATCCTGTTCGCGGGGCTGATCATCTTTATTGTCTGGCTGGCCAGGTTCCAGGTGAACCGGGACTACGATCTGTACGACATCGTCTTCCAGGGGCCGGTCCGCGGCCTCACTCAAGGGGGCGAAGTCCACTTCAACGGCATCAAGGTGGGCGAGGTCACCGAGATCAAGCTCGACCCGGCCAACCCCAGCCGCGTGCGGGCTCTGGCGCGGGTGAACTCCTACGTGCCGATCAAGACGGACTCCTTCGCCACCCTCGAGCCGCAGGGCATCACCGGCGTCAACTATGTGCAGATCAGCGCCGGCTCGCCCAGCGCGCCGCTGCTGAAGGACACGGTGCCGGAGAACCGCATCCCGGTCCTGCGCAGCCAGCGCAGCACCATCTCCGACCTGCTGGAGGGCGGCGGCACGGTGCTGACCCGCACCATCGAGGCGCTGGACCGGGTCAACCGGGTGCTTTCCGACGAGAACATCAAGACCCTTTCGGCCACCCTGTCCGACACCCAGGCGATCACCGCCGAGCTACGCGAGCGCAAGGCGATCATCGCCGACGCCCAGAAGGCGCTGCAGTCGATCGACGCGGCCACCGTCGAGATCCAGCGCCTGGCCGCCTCCGGCCGCGGCCTCGTGGAGGGCGACGGCAAGCGCACCATGGCCAACCTCGCCCAGGCGGCGGAGGAAGCCGGCGCGGCCGCCCGCGACGCGCGCTCGATGATCTCCAAGCTGGAAGGTCCCACGGCCGACTTCGCCACCAACGGCCTGCCGGCCATGACCTCGGCCCTGGTCCAGCTCCAGGAGACCGCCGAGTCCCTCGACCGTCTGGTCGACGATATCCAGAGCAGTCCGCAGAGCGTCATCGGCAAGGCGCCGTCGCAAGAGATCGAGGTTGAGCAATGAGGGCGCCCGTCAAAACTTTGGCTGTCGTGCTGGCCGCCCTGAGCGCCAGCGCCTGCGTGTCGCTGCTGCCCAAGAGCGACCCGGCGGTGCTCTATCGCTTCGACGTCGAGCCGGCGGGCGGCGGGGCCCCGGCGTCGGCCCGCCAGGTCGGCCTGCTCAAGCCCCCGGCCCGCTTCCCGCAGGCCTCCGCCGGCGACCGCATCCTGACGATCACCGGCGGACAGGCGGCCTACATCGCCGCGGCCCGCTGGGTGGCGCCGGCCACCATCCTGTTCGACGAGGCGGTGGCCCGCGGCTTCGACGGCAACCCCGGCGCCGCCCGGCTGGTCAGCCGCGGCGAGGTCGCCCGGGCCGAGATGGCGCTGCGGCTCGACGTGCGCACCTTCGAGACGGTCTACGACAACGGCCCGGAAGCGCCACCCCAGGTCGTCGTCCGCGTCCGCGCCGGCCTGACCCGCGCCAACGACCGCTCCGTGGTCGGCGAGCGGATGTTCGAACAGACCGTCCGCGCCGGCGACAACCGCGTCGGAGCCATCGTCGCCGCCTACGACCAAGCCGTCAGCACCATCGTCCGCGACCTCGTCGCCTGGACCAACCAGGCGGCGGCGGCGGGCTAGCGCGCCCTCGCCCCCACCCGGCTTCGCAGCGGCGGATCAGGCCTCCAGGCCGCGATTCCGCTTCGCCGCGGTCACGGTGTTCTTGAGCAGGCACGCCACGGTCATGAGCCCGACGCCGCCCGGCACCGGAGTGATGGCCCCGGCGACCTTGGCGGCGGATTTGTAGTCGACATCGCCGACCACCTTCGTCTTCCCCGCCGCCGCCTTCACCGGATCGCGGAACGGCACGCGGTTGATGCCGACGTCGATCACCGTCGCGCCCGGCTTGATCCAGTCGGCCTTGACCATCTGCGGCTGTCCGGCGGCGGCCACCAGGATGTCGGCCTCCCGGCAGACGCCCGGCAGGTCCTGGGTGCGCGAGTGGGCGATGGTCACCGTGCAGTCGGCCTGCAGAAGCAGCTGGGCGATCGGCCGGCCCACCAGCACCGAGCGGCCCACCACCACGGCCCGCAGCCCCGAAAGGCTGCCCAGCGTCTCGCGCAGCATGATCATGCAGCCGAGGGGCGTGCAGGGCGTCAAGGACGGCAGTCCGCTCGCCAGGAGGCCCGCGTTGATTGTCGTCAGCCCATCCACGTCCTTGGCCGGGTCGATGGCGGCGATCACCGGCCGCTGGTCCAGGTGTTTCGGCAGCGGCAGCTGCACCAGGATGCCGTGGATCGCCGGGTCGGCGTTGAGCTCGGCCACCAGCGCCAGCAGCGCCTCCTGGGTGGTCTGCTCCGGCAGCCGATGGGTCACCGAATGCATCCCGGCCGCCAGCGACTTTTCACCCTTGGAACGGACGTAGATTTGGCTGGCCGGATCCTCGCCCACCAGCACCACCGCCAGCCCGGGCGTGAGCCCATGCGCGGCCTTCAGCTGCGCCACCTCGGCGGCAACCTCCGCCTGCAGCTGCTCGGCGATGGGCTTGCCGTCGATGATCCGCGCCTCAGCCATCGCGATTCCGCCTCTCCTGTGAGGCGCCCCGCTTAGCCCCCGCGGGCGCGCGGCGCAACGCGCCGCAGCCAGGCCGCCACGGACCAGGCGTGGGCGTCGTGACGCAGGCGCGCGAGCGCCTCGTGCGGGTCGAGCCACACCAGGGTGTGATCGTCTTCGATTTTCAGCTGCGGGGCCTCCGAGAAGCCCGCCACCGTCCAGAACCCCGCCCGGTTGTTGAACGCCTCGCCGTCCGTGTTGACGAAGTATTGGTCGCCCCGCGCAAAGGCTTGGCCCGCCTCGATCGCCAGCCCCGTCTCTTCGCCAAACTCGCGCACCAGCGCCTGGGCCTCGTTCTCGCCCGGATCGATCGCCCCGCCGGGCAGGTCGAGCCAGGGCTCGTGGCCGGGCTTCTCCACCCGCACCAGCGCGATCTTCCCGTCCTGCACGGCGATCCCGAACGCCGCTGGCCGGTCGCGGTGCTCGCGCCCCGCCGCCGGCTCGCCGAACTGGGGGACGGCCATCAGTCCGCCCCGCGCAGGGCGTCGTAGGGGTCCACCCGGCCGGCCTCCACGTCGGAGACCTTCACCGGTTTCCAGCCGACCTCGACGTTGGCGCTCGCTCGCCAGGCTTCGGCGACCAGGTCGCGAAGCTCCGAGGCCCCCACCGCCAGCCGCCGGGTGGCGAAGTCCAGGCCCCGCGCATCCCCCGGCTTCAGTCCGCCGGCCTTCTCCAGCTCGTAGAGAGGCTCGATCTGCGCCGCGGACGCCATCAGGTAGTCGATTGTCCGCTGCTCGATGGGGCAGTTGCACGCGCGCATCGGGGTCATCCGCCCCTTCACCGCGGCCAGGGTCACCCCGCTGACCACCAGCTCGCCCTCGAACGGCCCGTGGATTTTGGCGGTCGTGTAGCCCTTGGGGTTCGGATAGTCCCCCCAGCCGTTGTAGTGGACCGAGGCGTGCATCGGCTGGGAGCCGTCGGCGACGAAGTGCGACAGGTGGCCGATGCTCTGCAGGATCAGCGCCTCGCGCCGCTTGCGGTCCGCCGCCAGCCAGGCCTTCCGCTGCCCCCGGGCCCGCTTCTCGGCCGCCGCCGCCACCCGCCAGTAGCCAAAGTCCTTCGTCAGGTGCTGCATGCCGTCGACGATCGAGTACTGCAGGTAGCCCGCCTTCCAGGAGTCGAGATTGTGCGCCCGCAGGGCCGTCTCGTAGTCCGCCCGCGTGGCCGGCATGGGCGACAGCGGCGGCCCGCCCAGCAGCCGGCCCGCCTCGTCGATGTCCACGAAGTGGGCCGCGTCCCGGTTGTGGTCGTGGATCTTGCCCGAGCCCTTGGTGCGGTCCTGCTCACGCGACAGCTCGCCCACGTCCTCGGCGGCGGCGGGCCGGCGCAGGAAGGCGGGCAGATCCCGCGGCAGCGCCTGCATGGCCGCGATCCCGGCGATCCGGTGTCCGGTGTTGCCCCAGGCGAGCGCCGCCTGCGGCGCGGTCAGCGTGAGGACGGCCGCGAGCGCGGCGAATGCGTAGCGGGCCAACGACGGCTCCCTAGTCGGCGATGCGAAGGCCCGCCTCCACCCGGCCGATCCATGCCTGCACGTTCGGATACCGGGAAAGGTCGAAGCCGCCCTCGTGGGCCCACCTCGTATAGGCGACCAGTGCGACGTCGGCGAGACTGAGCGGGCCGGCCAGGAATTCGCCCCCCTCCAGCGCCTCGTCCATCAGCTTCAGCGCCGCGTTCCCGCGCACCACCAGCTTCTCGTCCAGCTCGGCGAGGGGCTTTCGGAGGTATCTCGCGTGGAAGCGCGCCACCGCGATGTAGGGCTCGTGGCTGTACTGCTCCCAGAACATCCACTCGAGCATCTTGGCCCGCTGGTATGGATCGGCCGGGATCAGGTCAGAGCCCTCGGCCAGGTGCAGGATAATGGCGTTCGACTGGGCCAGCGGCCGGCCGTCGTCCAGCACCACGGTCGGGACCTGTCCGGCCGGGTTCACCGCCAGGAATTCGGGGGTGCGGGTAGCGTTCTGTAAAACATCCACGTCAACCCACTCGTAGGACCGGCCGAGATAGTCTGCGGTCCACTTCACCTTCAGGCAGTTGCCTGACACGAGATCGCCATAAATGAGCATGAGCCGCCCCTCCAACTCGCCCCGTACTGAGCGAACATCGGTGGGTAAAGCCCAGGCTTTCTGTAAGGACCATCAGGTCATGGGCCATAGTGTCGCGCAGACGAGCGTCACTAACCTTTGAGGGTTGTCCTCAAGGCCCCGGGCCGTTACGAATTGTAACTACCAGTTCAACGACGAAGGAGACGCCGTCCATGCGACGCCGCCTCGCCGCCCTGGCAGCAGCCATCCCCCTCCTCGCCATGAGTTCGAACGCGCACGCCGCGCCGAACGATCCCATTGGCGACCTCATAGTTTCGGCCCTGACCGGCTCATCGCCGGGCTCTCCGGCCCACAAGCTGAAGGCCACGCTCTATCATGCGGGCGCCAAGGGGGTCGGCGCGCTCGACAGCCTGGGCTGCAAGGTCGTCGCCATGCGCACGGCCGCCATCGACAAGAGCCTGATCCCGCGCCGCACGGTGCTGTTCATCAAGGAAACCGTCGGCCTGCCGATGCCCGACGGGTCCCAGCACGACGGCTACTGGTACGCCTCCGACGTCGGCGGCGCGATCAAGGGCGAACGGATCGACCTCTACACCGGGACCGGCAAGGGCTCGATGAAGCCGATGATGCCGCTGAACCTCTCCAAGCTCACGGTGACCAAGGTCGGCCAGTTCAAGGGCTGCCCGCCGAAGTAGGCCGGGCGAGAGAGCCTGACCGTCCAAGCCCCTCCCCCAGCGGAGGGGCTTTTCGTTTGTGGGGTGCGCCTTCCCTCTCCCATTCCGTGGGAGAGGGATGGGGCCACAATCAGCTCTCGACGAACGCCTTCTCGAGGACGAAGTCCCTCGGGCTGGCGATGCTGCCTTCCTCGTAGCCCCGGTCGAGCAGGATCTGCTTCAAGTCCGCGAGCACCGAGGGCCCGCCGCACAGCATCAGCCGATCGACCTTGGGGTCCAGAGCCGGAACGCCCAGATCCTCGAACAGCTTGCCCGAGGTGATCAGGTCGGTGATCCGGCCGTTCGTCTTGAACGGCTCGCGGGTCACCGTCGGGTAGTAGCGCAGCTTGTCGCCGATCAGCTCGCCGAGGACCTCGTCGTTCGGCAGCTCGCTCTCCAGCAGCTCGCCGTAGTTCAGGTCGGCGACCTCGCGAACCGTGTGGGTGACGATCACCTCCTCGAAGCGCTCGTAGACCTCCGGGTCCCTGGCCAGCGACAGCCAGGGCGCCAGGCCCGTGCCGGTGCCCAGCATGTAGAGCCGCTTGCCGGGGCGCAGGCCGTCCAGCACCAGGGTGCCCGTCGGCTTGCGGCCGATCAGCACCTGGTCGCCCACCTTGATCTTCTGCAGGCGCGAGGTCAGCGGACCGTCCGGCACCTTGATCGAATAGAACTCCAACTCCTCGTGCCAGGCGGGCGAGGCGACGGAGTAGGCGCGCACCAGCGGCTTGCCCTCCACCTCCAGCCCGACCATCACGAACTGGCCCGACGAGAAGCGCAGGGTGGGATCGCGGGTCGTGCGAAACGAGAACAGGCTGTCGGTCCAATGCTGGACCCAGGTCACGGTCTCGACGAAGAAGGCCCCGGCCTTTTTGACGGCCGGCGCGGCCACGGTGACATCGGTCATGGGGAGGAAATCTGCTCTCTTGTGGGCGACCTAGATGTCGCCGCCCAGGTTCACGACGGCGCCCGGCGCGCGGGCGACATGTATGCCGCATTCGGTCTTATCCAAGCCCTTCCAGCGGCCGGCGCGGACGTCTTCGCCCTCTTCCACGGGTTGGGTGCACGGCCAGCAGCCGATCGAGGGGAAGCCCTGGGCCACCAGCGGGTGGGCCGGCAGCTGGTGCTCAGCCGCGTAGGCGTCGAGCTCTTCCTTGCCCCAGTTGGCCAGGGGGTTGAACTTCACCTTGCCGTCCGCCTGCTCGACGACGGGCAGGCTCAGCCGGTCGCCGCCGTGGAACCGCTTGCGGCCGGTCATCCAGGCGTCGAAGTCGGCGATCGCCCGATCCAGCGGCAGCACCTTGCGGATGTGGCAGCAGGCGTCGGTGTTGGTCTTCCAAAGGTCATTCTTCGGATCGACCGCAGCCAGGTCCTGATAGTGGGGGCGCAGGTCCCGGACGTCGGTCAGGCCCAGCTGCGCCGCCAGCGTTTTGCGGTAGTCC
>NZ_DATAGM010000091.1:0-11092 GCF_036263695.1 Phenylobacterium sp. | reverse complement strand
GGAGAGCCGGAACAGGCTCTCCATCAGCACCTCGGGCTCGACGTTGCGGCTCTTGGGCTCCAGCACCAGCCGCACGTCCTCGGCGCTCTCGTCGCGCACGTCGCCCAGCAGCGCCGCCTTCTTGGTCTCGATGAGGCCCGCCAGCTGCTCGACCAAGTCGGCCTTCTTCACCTGGTAGGGGATCTCGGTGACGACGATCTGGTAGGTGCCGCGCCCGGTGTCCTCGCGCGTCCAGGTCGCCCGCACCCGCACGCCGCCACGGCCGGTCTCGTAGGTCTCGAGCAGGGAGGCCCGCGACTCGACGATCACCCCCCCGGTCGGGAAGTCCGGCCCCTGGACGTGGGCCATCAGGTCGGCGGTCGTGGCCTCGGGGTTCTCCAGCAGCAGCAGGCAGGCGTCGATCAGCTCGGCGGCGTTGTGCGGCGGGATGGAGGTCGCCATGCCGACGGCGATGCCGCTGGAGCCGTTGGCCAGCAGGTTCGGGAAGCCGGCCGGCAGCACCACCGGCTCGTGATCCTCGCCGTCGTAGGTCGGCCGGAAGTCGACCGCGTCCTCGTCGATGCCGTCGAGCAGCAGCTGGGCGGCGGGCGCCAGCTTGCACTCGGTGTAGCGCATGGCCGCGGCGTTATCGCCGTCGATGTTGCCGAAGTTGCCCTGGCCGTTCACCAGCGGATAGCGCTGCGCGAAGTCCTGCGCCAGGCGCACCAGAGCGTCGTAGATCGCCTGGTCGCCGTGCGGGTGGTACTGGCCCATCACCTCGCCGACCACCTTGGCGCACTTGCGCGCGGCCGCGTCGGGGTTCAGCCGCATCTGGTTCATCGCGTAGAGCACCCGCCGGTGCACGGGCTTGAGCCCATCGCGCACGTCCGGCAGCGCCCGGTTGGTGATGGTCGAGAGCGCATAGGCGAGGTAGCGCCGCGACAGGGCCTCGCTCAGCGGCTCGTCGATGATGCGGTCGCCGTCGCCCGGCGGTGGCGTGTGCACGGTCATGATCGAATCGTATCCCTCGGACAGGGGAGATTAGCCGGGAAGCGGAGCGGGGTCGCTGTGACGCATCTTCCCGCGCCGCGCCATCACTGACCTCTCCCCGCTTGTCGGGGAGAGGTCTAGGTCACAGCCGCCCCGCATCGGCCAGGCGGTCAACCAGCCACAGCCGAGCCGGCGGCAGCGGCCTGTTCATCGGGTTGAAGATGAAGGCCTCCAGGAAGTGGGCGGTGATGTCGAGCCCCCGCCCCACATCGCCCGGCTCCAGCGGCGACTGCGAGGAAAGCAGGAAGCCCGGCAGCGGCAGGAGGCGATCCTTGAATGGCTCGCCGGCGGCGCGGCTCACCGCCCGCCCGGTGCGCGGGCTCACATATACGAGGTCGTCGGTGGAGCCGGTGGCGGCGCACTTGGACAGGTCCAGGCCGAAGCCCAGGTCCTGCAGCAGGCCCGCCTCGAACCGGACGAACACGGCCGGCCAGATGTCCGTGTGCATGAGGGCGGAGGTCAGCGCCTCGAACGCCAGGAAGGCCCCCGGGTGCGGCTCTCGCTCCGGCAGCGCGCCGGCCGCCACCGCCGCGGCGGCCGAGAGGCCCGCCAGCGCCAGGGCGTCATCGAACAGGGCCGACGGTCCCTCCCCCACCGGCTCCAGCTGAGCCGAGCCGAGCTGGTCGGGGACCCGGGCCCGGAAGCGCGCGATGGTCCGTGCGCCGGCCTGCAGGAACGGCCGCATCTTGCGCGAAGCGCCGCCGGCCACGTGGGCGGCGTACTTGCCATGGTGGGCGGTCAAGAGCTCGACGATCGCCCCGGCCTCGCCGTGCGCGCGGGCCGAGAGCACGTAGGCGTCGTCCTCGAACTCCATCAGGCCCTCGGGCCCAGATCCTCAAGCATCGAAGTCGAGGCCCACGTCCTGATAGTGCTCGCGCTTGTCCTGCCAGCGCTCGTCGACCTTCACGTGCAGGAACAGGTGCACCGGGCGCTCGAGCAGCTCGGTCAGCTCCTCGCGCGACTTCTGGCCGATCCACTTCAGGGTTTGGCCGCCCTTGCCCAGGATGATCGGCCGCTGGCTCTCGCGCTCGACGTAGATGGTCTGCTCGATGCGGGCCGAGCCGTCCTTGCGCTCCTCGAAGGCGGTGGTCTCGACCGCCGCGGCGTAGGGCAACTCCTCGTGGACCCGCAGGTAGAGCTTCTCGCGCGTCACCTCGGCGGCCATCAACCGGATCGGCAGGTCGGCGGCCTGATCCTCGGGATAGAGCCACGCGCCCTCGGGCATCAGCTCGGCGAGCCTCCGCTTCAGGTCGTCGACGCCGGAGCCGTCGGCCGCCGAGATCATGAACACCTCGGAATAGGCGCCGGTCTCGAAGAGCCGCTGGACGACCTCCAGCATCCGCTCGCGTTTGACGCCATCGATCTTGTTTAGCGCCAGGATCGCCTGCTTGCCGGAGGCCTTCAGCCCCTCGACAATCGACTGGACGTCCTGCACCGCCTTGCGGTCGGCGGGCCGGCCCGACTTGTCGGCCACCGCCAGCTCGGCCTGCACGTCCACCAGGTGGACGACCGCGTCGGCCTCCTCGGCCCCGCCCCAGGCGGAGCGGACCATCGCCCGGTCCAGCCGGCGCTTGGGGGTGAAGATCCCCGGCGTGTCGACGAGCACCACCTGGGCCTGGCCTTCCATCATCACGCCGCGCACGGGAAAGCGCGTCGTCTGCACCTTCTGGGTGACGATCGAGACCTTGGTTCCCACCAGCCGGTTGGTGAGCGTGGACTTGCCGGCGTTGGGCGCGCCGATGATGGCTGCGAAGCCGGCCCTGGTCATTGCGGCCCCTCTCTCTTCAGAAGCATAACCTGGGCGGCCGCCTTCTCCGCCTCCTGCTTCGAACGGCCTTCGGCGCGCTCGGGTTCGTAGCCTTCGACGAACACCTCGACCGAAAAGCTCGGCGCATGGTCCGGCCCCTGACGCGAGACCACCCGGTAGACCGGCAACGGCAGGCCGCGCCCTTGCGCCCACTCCTGCAGCTGGGTCTTGGGATCGCGCGCCTGGGGCGCGTCGAGCCGTTCGAAGTTGTCCTTCCAGTGGGCCAGGAAGAAGGCCCGGGCGGTGTCGAGCCCGCCGTCGATGTAGAGGGCGCCGATCAGCGCTTCGCAGGCGTCGCCCAGGACCGTGTCGCTGTCCCGCGCGCCCACCTTGGTGGCGCTGGGCGACAGGCGCAGGGCCTCGGGCAGGCCGATCGCCCGGGAGACCCTCGCGCAGGCATGGTAGTTGACCAGCGCGGCCATCAGCCGGCTCATCTCCCCTTCCCGGGCCTCGGTGTAGATGGCCATCAGGCGCTCTGCCGCGAGCAGGTTGAGCACCCGATCGCCGAGGAACTCCAGCCGCTCGTAGTGGCGCACCTTCACCGCCCCCTCGCCGACCGAGGCGTGGGTCAGTGCGCGCTCCAGCAGTTCACGGTCGTGGAACTGGTGGCCGATGTGGCGCTCGAGCTCGGCGATCGCGGCCTGCCGCCGGTTCATTTCACCAGCTTAAAGAACCGGTCCGGCCGGGCTCTCGTGAACCAGGTCCAGGGCTGGAACAGGCTCGCCTGGTCCCAGGACAGCAGTATGACCTGCGCCTTGCCCTGCAGGTTCTCGGCGGGGACGAATCCGACGCCGCCGGCGTCCTGGCCGACCCGGCTGTCCAGCGAATTGTCGCGGTTGTCGCCCATGAAGAAGTAGTGGCCGGCCGGGACCACGTATTCCTGGGTGTTGTCCATGTCGGTCTCGGCCGAGTCCTGGGTTATGAAGCTGCGGCCGCCGGGGAAGGTCTCGCCGACCTGCTTCACAACGCGGTCCTGGCCGAACGGGCTCTCGTCCACGCCCAGGGAGCCCACGTCGCGCTTCACCGGCTGACCGTTGATGTAGAGGGCGCCGTCGCGCATGCGGATGCGGTCGCCGGGCAGGCCGATCAGCCGCTTGATGTAGTCCTTCTTCCCGTCGCTCGGCAGCTTGAAGACGATCACGTCGCCGCGTTCGGGCGTGCGCTCGAAGATGCGGCCCTCGAACACCGGCGGGCTGAACGGGACGGAGTGCTTGGAATAGCCGTAGCTGTACTTCGAGACGATGATGTAATCGCCCACCAGCAGGTTCGGCTCCATCGACGCCGAGGGGATGGTGAAGGGCTGGAACAGCAGCACCCGGATCACCAGCGCAATCGCCAGGGCGTAGACAATGGTCTTGACGATCTCGATGGTCTCTTTGACCGCGCCGGGCTTGGCGGTGGCCTCGGCGGTCTGCACGTGCTGCGTCATTCACGGTCCTTGGGCGCTGTCCGGCGGACCGGACCGGGGTTAGCTAGACGCTCCCCCGCCCCACGGCAAGGACGGCGCCCGGCCATCGGGCCTCGCTGCGGCAATCTAGATCAACCGCTCAAAGCCAGCGGAACGACCGGTCCCCTCGGAATTCCGTGAACCAGGTCCAAGGCTTCCAGATGGACGCTTCCTCGTTCCAGGACAGCAGCACCAGCTCGGCTCGGCCCACCAGGTTCTCGGCCGGCACGTAGCCGACTCCGTAGCCCTTGGGCAGGCGCGAATCGCGGGAGTCCTCGCGGTTGTCGCCAACGAAGAAGTAGTGGCCCTCCGGCACCACGAAGACGCCGGTGTCGTTGACCTCCGGGTCGCGGTCGGGACGGTCGTAGGTGATGTAGCTCTTGCCGGTGTCCAGCGTCTCGCGGAAGCGGGCGAACTCCAAGGTGCCGAACTCGGTGCGCACCGCCTCCGGCGCCAGCGGCTCGCGCGCCGCCGCCTCGCCGTTGACGTAGAGCACGCCCTCGCGGAACTGGATCCGGTCGCCCGGCAGCCCCACCAGCCGCTTGATCATGTCGATCCCGTCGGTCGGGTGCTTGAAGACGATGATGTCCCCGCGCGCCGGCCGGCGCTCGAAGATTCGCCCGGAAAACAGCGGCGGACTGAACGGGATGGAGTGGCGCGACCAGCCGTAGGGATACTTCGAGACGATCACGTAGTCGCCGATCTGGAGCTGCGGCTCCATCGACGAGGAAGGGATGGTGAAGGGCTGGAACGCGAGGATCCGGAAGGCCAGGAAGATGGCGACCGCGACCACGATGGCCTTGAGGGTCTCGACCGTCTCGTTCTTGGCCGCACTCGGCGCGGCGTCGGCCCGTTCCGCCATATCCCCTCCGAAACCCGCGGCGTCAGGCCCTGGATAGACCAGGATCGCCCCGGGCGCCCATGAACTCTTCTACATCCGGCACAGCTTCGATGATCACGAAGGCCTGGGCGTAGGGGTCGTCGTCGGTCAGCGACAGGTGGATCACCGGCCGGTGACCGTCGGGAGTGAGCGCCTTCAGCCGCTCGGCCGCGCCGCCGGTCAGCGCCATGGTCGGCTGGCCGGTGCGCAGGTTCACCACGCCCATGTCGCGCCAGAACACCCCGCGGCGGATGCCGGTGCCCAGCGCCTTGGCGCAGGCTTCTTTGGCGGCGAACCGCTTGGCGTAGCTGGCCGCCCGGTCTGGCTTGCGCTCGGAGCGGCTCCGCTCGACCTCCGTGAAGATGCGCATCGTGAAACGCTCGCCGAACCGCTCCAGCGTCTGGGCGACGCGGCGGATGTCGGTCAGGTCCGAGCCGATGCCGACGATCAAGCCGCCAGTCCCGCGCGCGCCTCATCCATCAGCGCCCGCATGCGCTGGATGGCGGCGGTCAGGCCGATGAAGATCGCCTCGCCGATGAGGAAGTGGCCGATGTTGAGCTCCACGAATTCCGGCACGCCGGAGATCGCGCCGACCGTCTCGTAGTCGATGCCGTGGCCGGCATGGACCTCCAGGCCCTGCGCCGCGGCCTCGCGCGCGGCGTGGCGGATCTTCTCAAGCAGCGCCGGGGCGTCGGGCGAGCGGTGGCGCACGGCCTCGCAGTAGGCGCCGACGTGCAGTTCGACGACGTGGGCGCCCGCCGCCTTGGCCGCAGCGGCCTGGGCCGGATCGGGATCGATAAAGCAGGAGACGCGGATGCCGGCCTCGCGCAGCCGGGCGACCACCGGGGCGATTCGGTTATGGCCGCCGGCGACGTCCAGACCGCCCTCGGTGGTGACCTCCTCGCGCCGCTCGGGCACCAGGCAGGCGGCGTGCGGCCGGTGGGCCAGGGCGATCTGCTCCATCTCCTGGGTGACCGCCATCTCCAGGTTCAGCGGCCGGCCGCGCTTCTTGAGGATCGCCGCCAGGGCGTCGATGTCGCCGTCGGAGATGTGACGCCGGTCCTCGCGCAGGTGGGCGGTGATGCCGTCCGCGCCGGCGAGCAGGGCCATCTCGGCGGCCCGGACGGGATCGGGATAGGTTTCGCCGCGGGCGTTCCGGATGGTCGCCACGTGGTCGATGTTGACGCCCAGGCGCAGCCGGCCGCTCATGCGTGAAGCCTCCGGCTGCCCGGATCCTCGACGGGGATGGCGGCCAGCTCCGGCGGCAGCTGGTCGGCCGGATAGGCCGGCACGTCGAGCCTGGCCAGGGCGACGAACGGCGCGCCGGGATCGGCCCGCCCGCCGGAGCGGTCGACGATGCAGGCGGCCACGACCACGTTCCCGCCGGCCCTGCGGATCGCCTCGACGCACTCGCGCGACGACAGCCCGGTGGAGACGATGTCCTCGACCATGGCGATGCGCGCGCCCGGCGGGATGGAGAAGGCGCGGCGCAACTTGAATTCGCCCCCTTCCCGCTCGACGTACATGGACGGCACGCCGAGCTGCCGAGCCGTCTCGTAGCCCGGGATGATGCCGCCCACCGCCGGCGAGATGCACAGGTCGACCTCGCCCACGGCCGCGCGGATCTTCGTGGCCAGGGCCTTGCACAGCCGCTCTGTGCGGTCGGGGTACTGGAAGACCAGGTTCTTCTGCAGGAACACGCCCGAGTGCAGGCCCGAGGAGAGCACGAAGTGCCCCTCCCTGAGGGCGCCCGCGGCGCGGAATTCGGCGAGGACGTCGTCTGTGTTCATGTCCCGCTCCATACACCGACGCGGGCGCGGTTGTCGCGGGGGGCCGCGCCGCGCAGGATCGGCGGCGTGCCGATCGCCCGCGACATCGTCCTTGCCACGCCGCGCCTGATCCTGCGCCCGAGCGGTCCTGAGGACGCGCGCCGCTTCTTCGAGATCCAGTCCAACTGGAATGTGACCCGTATGCTGCGCTTTCCCGAATGGCCGGCGCGCTTCGAGGCGATGGCGGCGTGGGTGGCGACCCATCCAGGCGAGTGGGACGCAGGCACGGGCTACCGCTTCGCCGTGACGCTCGACAGCCAGGTCATCGGCATGACGGACGTGGACGAGGTCGCGATGGACTCGCCCAGCCTCGGCTACTGGTTCGACGAAGCGTTCTGGGGCCGCGGCTTCGCCCGGGAGGCGGCGGGCGCCGTCGTCGCCTTCACCTTCGGGCGGTTGGGCTTCGACCACATGGTCTCCGGCTGCCTGGCGGAGAACACCGGCTCCGCGCGCGTGCTGGAGATGCTCGGCTTCCGCCCGACCGAGGCGGGCGTCCGCTGGGTGAAACCGCGGCAGGAGACCCTGCCCTACCGCTCCTATCGGCTCCAGCGGGACCGGTTCGCGCCCGCCTGACGCTGCGGGCCCACCCGCTTCAGCAGCCAGTCGGAGATGGTGGTCAGGGCGGCCGGCGCGACAGTCTCTTCTATCCGGGCGTACTCGCCGACCGCGCCGGTCTCGGCGGTCTGCCGCATGTGGTTCAGGCCGGGCAGCTCGACGATGGTGGCGTCGGGATTGTGCTTCAGACGCTCGCGCAGGCCGGGCAGGTTCTGTTCGGCCGGCACCTGCAGGTCCTTGGTCCCGTTCACCGCCAGCACCGGCGCCTTTACCTTGGCCAGCACCGGGCCAGGGTCGTAGCCCAGCAGATAGCTGACGGCGGCGTAGCGCTTGGCGACCGCGTCGACGGCCTGCGGGCCCATGCCCCTGGCGGCGGGCGAGGCGGTCAGGACCTCGCGCGCCGTCTCCTCCGCTTCGGCGGGCGACCGCGCTTGGGCGATGGCCGCAAAGACCTCCGCCTGGACCTTGACCGCCTGCTCGATCTGCGCCTCCGACGCGCCCATGTGAGGCGCGAGGGCCCGCTGCTGGGCGGCCAGCAGCTCGGTCGCGGGGACGCCCGGCGCGGCGATGAGCACGACGAAGGCGATGTCCGGGTCCTGTCCCGCCAGGATCGGCGCGACCACCCCGCCCTCGCTGTGGCCGATCAGGCCGGTGCGCGCCGCATCGATGTCCTTGCGGGTGCGCAGGAAGGCGACGGCGGCCGCCGCATCGGCCGCGAAGTCCTCGATCCGCGCGCCAGCGAACTCGCCCGTGGACTTGCCAAAGCCCGGGTCATCGTAGCGCAGCACGGCGATCCCCTGCCGCGTCAAGTGGTCCGCGAGGATCAGGAAGGGCTTGTGGCCCATCAGGGTCTCGTCGCGGTCCTGCGGGCCGGAGCCACTGATCAGCACCGCCGCCGGGAACGGCCCGTCGCCCGCCGGCAGGGTCAGCGTTCCCGCCAGGCGCACCTTCCCGGGCACGCTCTCGAACGCCACCTCCTCCTCGCGATAGGGATAGGGCTTGGTCGGCGCCTGGGAGCGCCGGGGGCCGGTGTTTGCGGCCGCGTCCTTGGCGAAGGTCACCGGCGTCGTGCGGCCGCCCTGCGTCCAGCCGCCGACCAATGAGGCGCCGTCCGCCGACAGCTCGCCGGCCCAGCGCCCCTGCACCGCCCTCTGTTCGAAGGCGACTTTTGCGCCGTCGCGGGCCAGGCCCGACACCGGCAGCCCGTTGACCAGCTGGTCGGGTGAGTCCAGCAGCGCGACCGTACCATACGGTCCGGTACGGATGCGAAGCCTGAGCAAGAGCGTCACGCCATTGGCCGCCTCCACGCTCCCGCTCCAGGTCCCGTCCAACCCGGCGACCGTCGGACCCGCCGGGTGCCGGCCCTTCTCCAGGGTCAGCGGCATCGCCGAGCCGGACTGGCTCCACTGGCCGACCCAGCTGGCCTTGGCTGGGTCCCAGGTCCCCTTGAATGCAGCGCGGATCGCCGGGACCGAGAAGCTGAGGCTCTCACCATTCCTGGAGACGTCGGCCAGCGGCGCGCCGGGCCCGCCGGCCTCCAGGTCCCGGATCTTCCCCTCGTAGCCGCCCCCCGGCTTGGCGCGGACCTCGACCGCCACCCGCCGTTCGCCCAGGGGCGTCGCGACCACTCCGCGCCAGTCGCCCGCGGCGTCCTCCGCTGCGCCGGCTCGCGGAAGCGCCAGAGCCATCAGCGCGCCGCAGAGCGCCATCGTGAACCTGCCCGCCATCGCCGCCTCCCGCCTTTCGTTCCGGAAAGCTTGCGGACGCTCGCGCCGGTCGTAAAGCGGAATCGAGAGCACCTCCTGGTGGAGATGCCCGCAAGAGGCGAGTCGGCTTCACAAGCGCCGCCGCCGCGCCCAAGATGGGTTCAGCCGCGCAGATCGAGGCGAGTTGGGGCGTCGCGAGCCCGAGGCCGGCCAGCGTCGCGTGCCCGTGTCATTCGTTCGATCTGTTTGGAGGTGCTCATGAGATGGCGGACCCTTTCGGCGGCGGCCGGCGCCGCGGCGGCCCTGGCGGCTGCGGCAGGCGCGAGCCCCGCCGAGGCGCAGGCCTACGGCTACTACGACGGCTATCCCGCCCCGGTTTACGGCGGTGGCCACTACGACGCCTACGCATCGCGCTATCACTACGGCCGGCGCTACGGACCGGCTGACCCGTGCGCCCGTGAGGCGGGCAACCGGGCGCTCGGCTGGGGCCTGGCGGGCCTGCTGCTCGGGGGATTGGCCGGCGGCGCTGCAGCCGGCGCCGGCGTGGTGGCGGAGGGCGCGGCTCTGGGCGGCTTCGTCGGTGCAGTGACCGGCTCCGCCGCCGGGCGGGGTTCGGCGGCCTGCGGCACGGCCCGCTACTCCGGCTTGCCGGTCTACGGGACCACCGGCGGCGGCGTCGCGATCTACGGCCCGCCCCGGCCCATGTACGACTACGGCGCGGCCTACGGCGGACGCGGCGAGCGCCATTACGGCGGCTATCATCACCGCAAGCATCACGACGACTACGGGGCAGGTCACCACCGGCGCGGCTACAGCTACTACAGCCACAGCCGCTCAGGGCACGGCGACGCCTATTACGACGAGCGCGACCGCGACTACGACGATCGCGACCGCCATTATGACGCGCGGGACCGCGACTACGACGATCGCGACCGCTATCACGACGAGCACGACCGCTACGCCGAGCGCCGGGACGACTGGGACCGCGACGACTACGAGCGAGACTACCCGGACCACGCGCCGGACTACCGCGAGCCGCGCAACTAGCCGCCCAGCAGCGCCCTGGCCCGCTCGAACACCGCCTCGAACATCGGCGCGGTCAGCCGGCCGGTGTTCGTGTTCAGCCGCGAGCAGTGGTAGCTGTTGAGCACGAGGTAGGGGCCGGCCGCGAACTCCGAGCCGTGGCCGGCGATCCCCGCCGAGGCCTTCAGCCCCAGGGCCCGCAGCACGTTGCGCCGCGAGACGTCGCCCAGGGTGACGATCACCTTCAGCCTGGGCAGCGCCTCGATCGTGCCGGTCAGGAACTGGCGGCAGTTGGTCTCTTCGCCGGTCTCCGGCTTGTTGCCGGGCGGGGCGCAGCGGACCGCGTTGGTGATCATGCAGTCCACCAGCTGAAGGCCGTCGTCCGGCCGCGCCTCGTAGCGGCCCCGGGCGAAGCCCATCTTCAGCAGGGTCTCGTAGAGCAGCACGCCCGCGTAGTCGCCGGTGAACGGCCGTCCGGTCCGGTTCGCGCCCGTACGGCCGGGCGCCAGGCCCACGACCAGCAGCCGCGCCTGCGGGTCGCCGAAGGAAGGCGCCGGCCCGTTGAACCACTCGGGATGTTCGGCCTGGTTGGCGCGCCGGTAGGCCACCAGCCTCGGGCACAGCGGACAGTCACGCAGCGGTTCGGGGCTGAGCGGCGGCAAGGCCGCAGCGCTAGTGCTCGACGTCGGCATCCGCCTCGGCCTCGCGCTCGGCCCGGGCCTCCTGGATCATCCGGGGCAGACGCGAGGGCCGGCCGATGATTTCGGCGAGATCCGCCAGATCGACGAAGCTGTCGGCCTGCCGGCGCAGGTCGTC
>NZ_DATAGM010000090.1:0-4828 GCF_036263695.1 Phenylobacterium sp. | reverse complement strand
GAGCGGGACCACGAGGGGGTCGCCCACGAGTACTTCCTGCCCAGCGGCCCGTTCGCCATCCTGCCGCTCACCGAGCAGCGGGCGAGCCTGGTGTGGACCGAGAGCCGGCCGCGCGCCGAGGCGCTGAAGGCGGCCCGGCCCGAGGCCTTCCACGCCCACCTGCAGCGCCGGTTCGGCGATCATGTGGGCGGGGCGACGCTCGAGGGGCCGGTGTTCACCTACCCCCTGTCGCTGCAGCTGGCGGAGCGGATGACGGCGCCCAGGATCGCCCTGCTCGGCGACGCGGCGCACGGGGTGCACCCTATCGCCGGCCAGGGCCTGAACCTGGGGCTGAAGGGCGCCGCGGCGCTGGCCCAGACGCTGGTGGACGCGGTGCGGCTGGGCGAGGATCTAGGCTCCGAGTGCGTGCTCGCCCGCTACGCCCGCTGGCGCAGCCTCGACAACGTCGGCCTGGCGGTGGCCACCGACGCCTTCACCTGGCTGTTCTCGAACGACAACCCGGTCCTGCGGCTCGGCCGGGGGCTGGGGATGGCGGCGGTCAACCGGATCGGTCCCGCGCGCCGCTTCTTCATGCAGGAGGCCGGAGGCGCCACGGGCGACCTGCCCCGGCTCCTGCAGGGAATGCCGCTTTAGCTATTCCTGGATCTCGAAGAAGGCGGTGTTGTCGCCTTCGGTGTGGGCGACGACGACGATCGGCATCTCGCCGCCGTCGGCCAGCCGTAGGCGCATCTGGCCGCGCTTGAAGGCGCTGCGCATCTGCTCCGGGTTGAGGCCCTTCAGAGAGCCCTTGCCGCTGCGCCGCTTCTGGTCGCACTGAAAATCGTAGGCGACCTGTTCGGCGAAGCCCGGGAAGATCAGCGTGCCTTCGTCGGTGAAGCTCTTGGCGTATTTCAAATGATGGTCTCCAGGTGACAGGCCGACGCCCGGCGCCGGGCGAAGGCGCCGAACTGACGTTGCATGGCCACAAGATTTCCCCTGCCCCATAGGGGCGCGACTTGACCGGAGCGTAGGGCTCCACGTCGTCGTTAAACGCGCAGGGCCAAGTTTCGATGCGGCGGGATGGCGGATTTCGCCCCTCGCCCCAGCTAATGAGGGACCATGAGCGCCGAACCCGACGAGCAGCGACGAGCCGCCCGCAAACGAGGCGTCCGCCCAAGGCGCGCGCTGCTGCTGGTCAACCCGCGCAGCAACCGCGGCGGCGCGGCGCTGGACCCGGTCCTGCAGCGGCTGCGCCGGCGGGGCCTGGAGATCCACCGGGCCGACACCGCCTCGCGAGAGGACGCCCGCGAGCAGATCCTGCGTCACGCCGAAGAGGTCGACCTGGTGATCGTCGGCGGCGGCGACGGGGCGCTCAACGCGGCGGCCTCGGCCCTGCACGAGACCGGGCTCCCGCTCGGCGTCCTGCCGCTCGGCACCGCCAACGACCTGGCCCGCACCCTCGGCATCCCCACCGACCTGAAGATGGCGGCCGACATCATAGCCGCGGGCGAGACGCGCCGCATCGACCTCGGCATGGCCAACGGGGAGGCCTTCTTCAATGTGGCGAGCCTGGGTCTTTCCACCGAGCTCGCCCAGGCGCTCAGCCCGGGCGCGAAGCAGCGGCTCGGCCGGTTCAGCTACATGGCCGCCGCCATCCTGACCCTCCTGCGGGCCCGCCCGTTCCGCGCCCTGATCCGCAGCGAGGACGAGGCGGTGCGGGTGAAGACCTACCAGATCGCCGTCGGCAGCGGCCGCTACTACGGCGGGGGGGTGCCGGTGGTGGACGACGCCAAGATCGACGACGGCCATCTCGACCTTTACAGCCTCGAAGTGGGCGGCGCCTGGCAGCTGGCCCTGATGGCCCCGTGGTTCCGCAGAGGGGTGCACACCGCCTGGCGCGAGGTGCGGGCCGACCGCGGCAAGGCCTTCGAGGTGCGCACCACCCAGCCCCGCCCAGTCAACCTCGACGGCGAGCTCGTCACCTTCACGCCGGTGACCTTCCGGGTGCTGCGCGACGCCATTCAGGTCTACGCGCCCAAGCCGAGCAAGTAGCAGAACGTTGTCATCCGGCGGCGCCGGCGGCACTCTCCGCTCGAGCTTCGGAGGGGCGCCATGGCGGCCGAAAGCCTGCTGCCGCTGCTGATCGCGCTGGAGGAGGACTTGGAGTCCGACACCCGGCTGCGCACGCTGGCGGAGCGCGCCGGGGCCTCGCCGTTCCACTTCCACCGAAGGTTCGCCGCCGAGCTGGGCGAGACGCCCAAGCGCCGCCTGGAGCGGCTGCGGCTCGAGCGGGCGGCCTACCAGCTGGCGGTCTCGACCATCCCGGTGGTGGAGGTGGCGCTCGGCGTCGGCTTCAACGCCCACGAGACCTTCTCCCGCGCCTTCCGCCGGCGCTTCGGCGTCTCGCCCAGCCGCTACCGCAAGGCCGCGCAGGCGGCGCAAGCCGACCGGATGCGCCGCATGGCGGGTTTTCGCGGCGACGGCTGCCGCCTGTCGGAGGTCCGGTTCTTGCGCCTGGCGCCCATGACCCTGATCGCAGCCCGCAGGTTTGGCGCCTACGCCGCGTTCGACACCCGCCCCTTCCTGCCAGGCGATACCGCCTGGGCGCCCCTGGCGGACTGGGGCGAGGCGCGCGGGCTGGCGGTCCAGCGGCTGGCCATCGGCTTCTTCCCCGACGATCCGGGCGTCACCCCAGGCGAGGCCCAGCGGGCGGACGTCTGCCTGGCGGTGGAGGGTGACCCGCCGGACGACGCCCACGTGCGCCGCATCGACTTCCCGGGCGGCCTCTACGGCGCCATCACCCACGCTGGGCCTTACGAGACGATCGACCAAGCCTACCGCACTGTGGCCGACGGCATCCGGCGTTCGGACCAGTACGTCTTCGACGTCGGCCCGCCGATGCAGGTCTTCCACGAGGTCCACGTGGGCGGCGATCCGGCCGCCAACCTGACCGAGGTGCTGTTCCCCGTCGTCCGCCGCCGCTGATGCCGCAAGAAACGTCAAGCGCGCGCCTTGGCCGCCGCGCTACCCTGCGGCGAGCCGATCCATCGGAGGCGCCGTGAAACCCATCGACTATCTCAAGGCGGCCGGGACCGCCCTTTTGCTGCTGATCCTCAACGTGGCGATCAGCTTCCCGGTGGTCGGGGTCTGGCGCGCCCTTTTCGAGCCGCAGACCCCGCCGCAGGAGGTGGCGCTGCGCATCGCGCCCTGGTCGTCCCATCTCGTTGGCCCTGTGCTGTTCTTCGCCGCCGCCTGGCTGTTGGCGCGCCGCCGGTCCGAGCGGAACGGGCTGGCGATGGCAGGCGCGGTCTGCGCCTTCTACGTCCTGCTGGAGGCGGCGAGCGTCACCGGCTACCCGGACGGGCCGGCCATGCTGCTGACCCTGACCTTCGCGCTGGCCATGGCGGCCAAGGTCGCGGCCGCGCTGCTGGGCGCTGTGCTGGCCCGCCGCCGTCCTGCGCAGGCGGTCTAGTCATGGCCGCCCCCGTCGTCTTCTTCGACATCGCCGGCTCGGACTTTGCGGCCCAGCGCGCCTTCTATTCGGCCGTGTTCGGCTGGGACATCGCCGCCGACGGCCGCTTCTCGGTCGCCGCCACCGCGCCGCTGAACGCCACCTTGCGCGCCGACCCCGCCGACAAGCTCATCTACCTGGGCGTCCCGGACATCACCGCGACCCTGCGAGCCGTCCAAGCCCACGGCGGCGCCGTCGACGCCCCCCGCTTCGAAGTCCGCGGCGTGGTGGTCCTCGGCCTCTTCCGCGACCCGGCTGGCAACCGCATGGGGCTGGTGGAGATGGACGGCGAGCGGCCGCGGATTCCTTAGCGTTCGAGCATCTCCGCACGAGGCGGAAAGCAGAACGCCGCCCCGGGGGGCGGCGTCTTGTCAGTGCCGATGCGGCAAAATCTGGAGCGGGCGATGAGATTCGAACTCACGACCCCAACCTTGGCAAGGTTGTGCTCTACCCCTGAGCTACGCCCGCGCTCCGTTTCCGAAGGAAGCCCCCGGAAAAATCGAGAGGCGGCTTATGGCAGACCGCCCCAGGCTTTGCAAGCGGGCTACCGCCGGAAAAGCGGCGCCTTCAGGCGGCGCTTGTTGACGTGGTGTTTGGGCTTGGGGGCGATGTCCTCGGGGAACTCGCCCTTGAAGTAGTAGCGCTGCCAGGCCTCGCGGGTGGCCTCGGGGTCCTCGCGGAAGATCCGCTTGTTGAACTCCTCCCGGTGCTTCTGCCAGACCTCGTACTGGCCCTTGAGCTCGAGGTTACGGTCCATCGACTTGATGACCGGCTGGAACTGCATCAGCGCCTGGTCCTGCACCAGGGTGATGAAGCAGAAGGGCTCGTTCTTCTCGAACCGCACCTTGCCCGGCCGGGTGAAGTGCCAGTTCATCGTGAAGGGGAAGGGCAGCCAGTCGGTCTCGACGAGGCCGGCCAGCGGCTGGATCCCATCCTTGATATGGTTGGGCGGGCCCTGGGCGAGCATCGACCAGCCCGGGGGGGTGCGGAACAGGTAGCCGGCGTGAAAGGTCAGCACCCCGTGGCTGAAGTGCGACTTCACATGCAGGTGGAAGTCCGGGTGCGGCCGGTCGGGCGTCAGCTTGATGTCGGTCTGGAAGACGCCGCCGTTCCACTCGGCGGTGAAGGCCACCGGGTTGAGCAGCTCCCACCCGGTGGTGTTGGCCATGGACAGCGGCAGGCAGCGGTAGGGATGGCGGTCGGCGAACCGGTCCATCCAGGCGCGCTGCGGGCGGCCCGGCACGATCTCGGGCGGCCGGTCGACTGTGGGGTAGATCTCGAGCTCCATGGGCAAGACCCTTAACGAGCCGGGCTGCGCCTCGTCCAGTTTCGGCTATC
>NZ_DATAGM010000089.1:0-16989 GCF_036263695.1 Phenylobacterium sp. | reverse complement strand
TCGTCCCGGTGCCGGGCAGATAGCGGCGGAGCATCGCTTCGTGTCTCAGAAGAACGATTGACGTCGCACGTTTCGGATCGATGACATTCGTCGCCGGATCAAGGCATGCAGAGCCGAACGTAGTGATCTTTATCTTGTCCTGGGGCGTCGGCTCCTTCTTCTCGACGATGAGAACCATTGTCACGATGTTCGCACCATGGAAGGCTGCATTGCCTAACAACTCTAAGTCGATTATCTCCAGGATGGTGTACTCTTCTACAACACGTCGCAACTTGTCCGCATAGGCAGCCTCAGTAAGCGACAGAGGTAGGAAGAATGCCATTCTACCACCTGGCTTCACCCACCAGCGGAGCGCACGGTACACAAAGAGTGCCGACAGGTCGGTCTGCTTAGAGAGCACCTCCCTGTAAGCCTGCTTCAGCTCTTCAGACGCGGCGTACCTGTGTGCTCTAACGTATGGTGGATTTCCCACGACGATGTCGAAAGCTTCACGGGAAGACGAGATGTCCCGGAAACGACGATCGCTTGCCTTGAGCTTACGAGCCTTCGCCCCGAGGGCAGCAGCGCGCTCAACGTTGACGCGTCCATCTTGCCCGAGCAGCGGGGCATCATCGGCCATCGCAAGCCCCCAGGGATCCAGAGAGTCATTGCCGCCCTCAATGCGCAGCGCTTGAATCGCAGCAGCTATGGTGTCCTCGGGTCGCTCGGTGACCACAGCCAAGATGTGCCAAAGCAGCTGGATCTTCGCTAGAGTTGCCGAAAACTCGTTAATATCCAGTCCATGTAACTGAGACAATAAATTGAGCGCGTGATCCCCGTCGAAGCTGAGCCCGAGCTCCTCATTACGCTGGCGGACAGCGTCTAACGCCTCAACGAGGAAGGTGCCAGATCCACATGCCGGATCTATAATTCTCTGAGTACCATCCCATCCGCACGCCTCCAGTACATATCTTGCCAGCTCTGGTCTTGTGTATACTTCTCCCAGCCTCTTCCTCTGCCTATCATCGAGATGTTTGTCGTAGATGCCGGATAGGAGATCACCGCGTACCGTCGTGAAGTTCCAGCGGGCCAGAATCCACATCGCGTGGAGTAGCTCAGTTCCGAATTGCGGATCGTCGCGCTCAATAATCCAGTCAAGCGGCTTCGGCTCGAAGAGATGCCTATAGAGAGGACGAGCATTCTCGTATGCTTCTCGAACTAACTTCTGGTAGGGCTTTCTGAAGTGGGAGGCATAGTTTGCGAATGCACGCAGACCCCCATTCGAGATGTATCTCTCAAGAAGATTATGATCCTCCGAGAACCTGATCATCATTAGTCTAGAGAAGAGTAGGGTCGACGTCTCTTGGACAAATGACTCCTTAGCCGACGATGCCTCGTCCTCATTTTTCAAGAATGATACCTTGCTGGGGTTCAATCCAGATCGGTGGGCATAGCGCCTTAGCTGATCGTGTTCTGCCCTCAGGGCGTACTCGTATGGCTCTAGGTCAGAAAGCAGTTCGGTGTATTTTTGATTATACGAATGATGTGCCTCAAAATCAGTTGGATCGGGCTCACTCCCGAAGCGGATATACTCCTCCGCATCCCAGTCAAAAATGGCCTCACCATACTCGTCTGCAAGCAATTGGATACGCTCGTTCGCAAGTCGAAGATCTGCAGTCAAACGGCTGTGGACCAGCGCAGATACTGCGACACTGAGAATTCTTGCGACAGTCACTATTGAGTTTACGAACTGCCTTCGATTGGCGGCATTCACACCATCCTTTTCCAAGACGGCGGATCGCGAGAATTCTTCCAGCCTACGCCGAAGTGTCGGCTTTCCTTCGAGGAGAGGGGAAAAGCAGTTGCGGAAGTTGTCTTCGTCGTACAGTTCCGACCACTCCCAGCGGAGCGGAGTCGGAAGCGCGGAGCCATAGCTAAGGTCGTATCTGTGGACGCAAACAGCATCCACGAGCCAGAAGCAAACGAGCTGACGGTACCTATAGGCGTCGATTTCCGCCTTTGCGAAGGACATACCGCCATCCTGAACTTTCGTTCCGGATTTCACCTCGATGATGCCATAGAGATGCTCGTGCTCGTTCCGCAGTTCGGTTGGAACGCCGTCGAGCCAAATCTGAATATCCGGTCGCTCGCGACCGGAAGGTACGGCCGCATCGACCACGACAGATGCTTGGGGTATGGCGATCCCCAGATCTGGCCGAATTAGCAACTCACGAAGCGGAGGATAAGATTGCGCTTCGGAGAGCTTGTCTTTGGCTACAAGCTGATTCGTAGTGATCTGCTCGATCAGCTGCCGCCGACGCTTCGTAGGATCCGCACCCTTAGTCACGCCGCCCCCACACTCTCGATTCGACTGGAGTTGAGCCTATAGCTGGAGCGGACGGGCTCCAACGGCATGGAGGTGGGACCTTGGGTCGTAGGGCTGCTAAAGCGTAAACAGCTGAGCCGGCGGGGCTCGCGGCGTTGGTTCCTGCTCCCGGGGAGGCTCTGTCGGAGGAAGGATCACGACGAAAGGTCGATCGTTCCCTTCGGTCTCCTTCTCATTGTCTTTGTCGGAATCTCGAAGGTTCATGAGCGGGCCGCTCAGAGCGGCTGCACACCCGAGACCGACAAGCGCGATCAGCGCCACCCAGTCGAGTGGTTGAGCGCGCGGGAGCTTCCGCCTACCCACCTCCCTTGTTCCCGATTTGAGCAAGGATCCGCCCTACAAGGGTGACGTAATCATCCACCCCCATTCGCCGCGCCAGAACCATGAGCGCAACCAACTCCAAGACAAGGACGACTACCGGCAGGGTTGGGTTCTCAGAGTCTCGAAACCAGATGATATCCAACAGGATCACCATCAATACGATCCAGACGAAGCGCTCCTCGCTTCGGGCGTCCTTCTCACCCTCAAGTTGCTCCTGCAGCGCCTCTAAGGCGGCGTCCTTCTTATTGGCCTTCGGGTCGTCGCCCTCAAGGTTGAGAAAGTCAGTCTCGATTGCGCTCGGCTCGTCTGCGGTATTCTTCGAGGATGTCACGGTCGGGTATCACCACACCTCGTGCCCCAGGCACATAGTTCTTGGCCCACGCGCCGTCCTTCCAATGCGTGATCGACACTAGCTGACCTGCGCTCGCGCGCGAAAGTTGATCGTGCGCCTCGTCGAGCATTTTCTGCCGTTCCGGATCATCAATCCGGGCTCCCGCGGAGATGTATCGGATAGGTCCGCTGCCGTATGTCTTTGCCTCACGATAAACGCTCGGGAGCACTGGCCCGTAATCCCACGCCTCGAACGTGCCAGCTAGCAGGCGGTCACCACCGTGTTGGCCCATGTAGATCATCTGGGCCAGGTACAGCATCTTCTGGAGCTCCAGATTGGTGAGGGTCCAATCGCTTCGCTCGCACATGTAGCGAGCGGCGGTTAGGGGACTGAGCGGCCGTCCCATTTTCACCTCCTCTCGCGTTCTTCGTTCGTTCCCAAATCGAGCACCCAAATATAGGTAGCTTCGATCGCTTTTCAAACGTCTAAAGGCCTAGCTTTGCATTCGGCCTAAGCAGCTGTGCAATTGTCGATACAGACGCATATCTCCGCGGTACGGCTGATAGGCGGCGCAACCGAACTTGGTCTGCGCGACTTACGGACGGGGAGCTAAGGAAGCCCTTCCGGCATCGTAACTGTCTGGTTTTGGGAAGTTTTTCAGGATATTTCCTTCTCATCAACGCCGCACTCAAGAGCTAGCTTTCGTCTACTCGGGAGCAGTTTTGACCCGCGAACGTCGGCCCTACCCACCTCGATCGGCGTACTCGTGAGCTCTGAAGCCCCCGGTTTGGAAACAAGGGGGGGTGAGCGAGGCGTCAGCCGCAGGATACCCGGATAGTGTCGGGCCAGCAGATTGAGCCGCCGAGCGAAGTCGCGAACAGTGGGATGCTGGAAACCGGCCGACTAGGGAACGAGCGACCGTTTATTGCTTATTTTATGTTGGCAACCTAAGCGGTGACCGATGGCGGCAGCGAATTCCGCCTAACTATTGGTGCCCCAGGCCGGACTCGAACCAGCACTCCCTCGCGGAAAGCAGATTTTGAGTCTGCCGCGTCTACCATTTCGCCACTGGGGCCCAGCGGGGCGGGCAATCTAGCGGAGCGCGGGGCGCGGTCAACGCGCCGGGGCGGGCTCGCCGGCTAAAGCGGCGGCGGCGGACTGCAGGCGGGCGAGCAGGCGTTTGAGCTGGGCGACCTCGTCGGGAGCCAGTCCCGAGATCAGCGCCGCCTCGTAGGCCAGCGCGAGGGGGGCGACCTCGGCGTGCAGCGAGGCCCCCGCCGCGGAGAGCGCCAGCACCTGAGAGCGACCGTCGGCCGGGTTGCGGCGCCGCTCGACCAGCCGGCGGCGGGCAAGTCCGGCTGCGGCGCGCGAGACGGTGACCTTGTCCATGCCGCTGCGGACCACGAGCCCGGCCTGGGTCGCCTCCCCCTCCTCGGCCAGCACGCAGATCAGTCGCCATTCGGGGATCGCCAGGCCGAAGCGGTCCTCGTAGGCGCGGGCGATCAGCCGGCTGACGGCGTTTGAGGCCGTCGACAGTCGGTAGGGCAGATAGTCGGCGAGGCGGAGCAGCGCGCCGGCGCTCTGGGCCGGCTGGCGCGCGGGCGCGGTCTGGCGGCTGGGCTGGGCGTTCACGTCACCTCCTGTTCTATCGCTCCGAACAGGGTGTGGCGGCGCTCGTCCCGCATCTCAATCCGCACCACGTCGCCGCGCTTCAGGAACGGCGTCCTGGGCGCCCCGTGGGCGAGCATCTCGACGGTCCGCACCTCAGCGATGCAGGAATAGCCGACGCCGCCCTCGGCGACAGGTTTTCCTGGACCGCCGTCCGGACCGCGGTTCGACACCGTGCCTGAGCCGATGATGGAGCCGGCGCAAAGGCTGCGGGTCTTGGCGGCGTGGGCGATCAGCGTGCCGAAGTCGAAGGTCATGTCGACGCCGGCGTCAGCCCGGCCGAACGGCGCCCCGTTCAGCTCCACCTCCATCGGCCGGTGCAGCTTGCCGTCCCGCCAGGCCGCGCCCAGCTCGTCCGGGGTCACCGCCACCGGCGAGAAGGCGGACGCCGGCTTGGACTGGAAGAAGCCGAACCCCTTGGCGATCTCACCGGGGATCAGGTTGCGCAGGGAGACGTCGTTGCACAGCATCACCAGCCGGATCGCAGCCAGCGCCTGCTCGCGGCTCGCCCCCATCGGCACGTCGCCGGTGACCACCGCCACCTCGCCTTCGAAGTCGAGGCCCCAGGCCTCGTCCACCAGCGGGATGGGGTCGCGTGGCCCCAGGAAGCCGTCGGAGCCGCCCTGGTAGATCAGCGGATCGGTCCAGAAGCTCTCGGGCATGTCGGCGGCTCTTGCCTGCCGCACCAGGGCGACATGGTTCACATAAGCCGAGCCGTCGGCCCACTGGTAGGCCCTCGGCAACGGGCTCGCCGCCTCGTGCTCGTGGAAGCGGTCGCGCGGCACCGCGCCGTGCTCCAGGCTCTGCGCCAGGCCCCGGAGCATCGGCTCGCAGTTCTCCCAGTCGTCGAGAGCGGCCTGCAGCGTCGGCGCGATCGCGTCGGCGTCGGTGAACCAGGCCAGGTCCCGCGAGACCACCACCAGGTGGCCGTCCCGGCCGTTCTTCAGCGAAGCGAGCTTCATGCGTCAGGTGTCCGTCGTGACATCGTCCCACTCCGCGCCGTCGTTGTAGTTGATGAGCCAGTTGAGCGCGTGGTGACGCTCCTGGATGACGTCGAGGTTGAGACCGGCGGGAGCAGGTCGTCCGTTCAACATCGCGTCACGAGCTGCCCAGTGGTAGCGGTAGATCAGGTCCGCCTCGTCGAGCACCTCGGCTATCGGTCTCTCGCCGAGAGGCTCCAGAACCTCCTCCGGGCGCAACTGGTCCAGAAAGTAGATGGGCGTACCGGCCCCGATGGGCGCGTCGGGGCGCGGGAGCTCACGGACTCGGCCGAGGTGCCACATCAGCGGCGCGGCAGCCTCGATCCGCCACCCCATCCGCACGCAATCACCCTCCCGCAGAGGCCTCTGCAGGAAGCCCCGCTCGCGCGGGGTCAACGCCGGCATCAGCCGCCGCCGCTTGAGCTCGATCAGCGCCTTTGACGGGTCCTTCAGCTGCCCCGCGATGGTCACGGCGTAGAGGCAGAAGGCCCGCTGGACCACCTCCTGCCGGCTGCGCAACGTGGTGTAGCTCGCCGGTTCGATCGTCGGCAGGTGCTCGATGTAGGGCACGCCCTCGGCGATCAGCCGGTCGATGGAGCGGCGCTTCCTCGCCTCCATCTCCTCGATGTCCTCGGGGGTGGGCTCCCACTCCACCTGGTCGTTGGCGGCGGCGCGGGGTCCGCCGGGAGACAGCCAGTCCGGCAGCTTCCAGATCATCGCGGCTCCCGCACGATCCGGCGCGTCAGGCGCACGCCCTCCTCGAAGCCGCGGGGCTGGTAGACGTTGACCTCCACGCGGATGTCGCCGCCGGGGTCGTCGTCCCAGAGGTAGTTGCGCTCGAAACAGACCTCGCGGCCCGCCGGCGTGAAGCCTTCGAAGGTGTCGCCCCAGGGGGTGCAGGCCGAGAGCTGACGCCAGCCGAGGGTGCAGGCGCGCTCGATCTCCTCGTGCGCCGCCTTGGCCAGGTCCGCGCGCAGGCCCGCCTCGGCCATGGTCACACGCGAACGCCCGCAGGGGCGGTGAACTCCGAAGGCGCCGCATCGCCGGTGTTCACCACCTCCGACGGTTCGAAGATGATCACCTCGGCCTCGGCGTCGGCGGCGGTGCGGTGCTCGACGCCGCGCGGAACGACGACCATCTGGCCCGGGCCGAGCTCGATGGTGCGGTCGCGGAACTCGACCCGGAAGCGTCCCTTCCAGACGAGGAACATCTCCTCGGCGTCTTCGTGCCGGTGCCAGGGGAAGACGCCCTGAACCTTCACCAGCCGCACGTCCTGGCCGTTGAGCTGGGCGGCGACCTTCGGGCGCCAGTGCTCGCTGAAGGCTGCGAACTTCTCCGAGAGGTCGATGGCCTCGCTCAACCGGGAGATCTCCAGCTGTTCACATAGTCAGGGTTCTCCACCGTAGAGGCCGCCTCGCCCACGTCCAGCGGATCGCGCGCGTCGATCATCACCGCGTACTCGTCGGTCGCCGGCTTGGGCTGGCTGAGCATGTTCTTCAGCGCCTTCGGATGCGGGCCGTGGGTGAAGCCGGAGGGATGGAATGTCATCATCCCAGCCTCGATGTGGTCGCGGCTGAAGAAGTCGCCGGCGTGGTAGAACAGCACCTCGTCGTAGTCGTCGTTGTTGTGGAAGAACGGCACCTTCAGCGCGCCGGGGTCGGTTTCGAAAGGCCGGGGGGTGAAGGTGCAGACGACGAACCGGTCAGAAACGAAGGTCGAATGGACCGACGGCGGCAAGTGGTAGCGGTGGCTCATCACCGGCCGGATGTCGCGAACGTTGAGCCGCACGGGCGCCAGCTCCCCGTGCCAACCGACGGCGTCCAGCGGGTTGTAGGGATAGGTCACCACGCTGACCTGGCCGCGCTTCTTGATCTCGACCCGGAAGTCGCCGGGCTCCGCCTGGTGGGCCTGGAAGCCCTCGTCGATGACGGGCGTCTCCAACATGGCCGGGTCAAAGAGGGCGTGGCCGCCGAGCAAGCCTTTGTCGGGCAGGCCGAAGTGGGTGTTGGTGGCCTGGATAGTCAGCAGCGCCGCCGGGCCGTCGGGCCGCAGGCGCCACATGGTCCCCCGCGGCAGGTAGAGGTAGTCGCCGGCCTCGAATGGCAGTCGGCCGTAGTCGCAGAAGAGGTCGCCGCGTCCCTGGTGCACGAACAGCAGCTGGTCGCCGTCGGCGTTGCGGGCGAGGTTCGGCATCGCCCCGGCCAGCTTCCAGAAGCGGATTTCGGTCGAGGCGTTGTGCAGCACCACCGGCGCGGTCCAGGGCGAGGCGGCGGGCTCGTTCAGGCGGTTGAGGTCGAAGGCCCGGGGCCGCAGAGGGCCCTCGAAGCTGGTCCAGCCGGTCGGCGGGCGCGGGTGGTAGATGAAGGCCGCCGGGCCGAAGAAGCCTTCCTTGGAGATTTCGCGCTCGAAGGTCCCCTCCGGCAGGTCCGCGTGGGCCTGGCGAGAGCGGCGCCCCTGCGCGCCCCGGACGGGGATCCAGTTGCGCGTGGCCATCAGGGATCGTCCTTGTAGACGCCGACGACCAGCGGCTGGCCGTCGGCGATGCGGGCCCGGTACATGCCCGAGGTGTTGAAGCTCCAGGCGATGTCGCGGTTGGGCGCCACCGCGATCACGCCGCCGTCGCCGCCGATTTTGGTAAGCTTCTTCTGCACCACCTCGTCGGCGGCGGCCTGCAGGCTCAGCCCTTTGTGCTCGACGAGCGCGCAGACCTCGCGCGCTACGGTCAGGCGGATGAAGTACTCGCCCGTCCCGGTCGCCGAGACGGCGCAGGAGGCATTGGCGGCGTAGGTCCCGGCCCCGATGATCGGCGCATCGCCCACACGGCCCCAGCGCTTGGCGGTGGTCCCGCCGGTGGAGGTCGCCGCCGCCACGTCGCCGCGGATGTCGACGGCCACGGCCCCGACGGTGCCCCGCTTGCCCTCGTCGTGCGCCAGGGCGGCGGAGCGGTCCTCCTCCACCGCGCCGGCGGGCTTGGCCGGAACCGGCAGGTTCTGCTTGGCGAGCTCGCGCTCCAGCGCCCGCCAGCGCTGCGGGGTGTAGAAGTAGGCCGGGTCGACCTCCGGCAGGCCGCGGCTGCGGGCGAAGGCCTCGGCGCCCGGCCCGATCAGCATCACGTGCGGCGAGTTCTCCATCACCTGACGGGCCAGGCGGATGGGGTTGCGGGTGCGGGCGACGCCCGCGACCGCGCCCGCCTTCATCTCGCGCCCCTCCATCACCGCCGCGTCGAGCTCGTTCTTGCCCTCGGCGGTGAAGACCGCGCCGCGGCCGGCGTTGAACAGCGGATTGTTCTCCAGCTCCACGACCGCCGCCTCGACCGCGTCCAGCGAAGATCCGCCCGCCCGCAGCACCTTGGCGCCGGCCTCGGCGGCCCGGGCCATCCCGTCGCGATAGGCCTTCTCCTGCGCGGGCGAGAGGGCGTTGCGGTCGATGACGCCGGCGCCGCCGTGGATGGCCAACGCCCACTTGGGGGCCGCCTCAGCCGCGTCCGCCATCAACACGCCCAACGCTAAGAGACACCACGCCTTCCGCTTCATCCGCCATCCTTCGCCGGCAGCACGCCGCGGCGGATCTGATCCAGTTCGATGGACTCGAACAAGGCCTTGAAGTTGCCCTCCCCGAAGCCCTCGTTGCCCTTGCGCTGGATCAGCTCGAAGAAGATCGGGCCGATCAGGTTGCCGGTGAAGATCTGCAGCAGCAGTCCCTGCCCCTCGGTCGGGGCCCCGTCCACCAGGATGCGGTCGGCCGCCAGCCGCTGCAGGTCCTCGCCGTGGCCGGGCACCCGGGCGTCCAGCTGCTCGTAGTAGGTGTCGGGCGTGTCCTGGAACGGCACCCCGCGGGCCCGCATGGCCTCCACCGCGCCGTAGATGTCCCCGGTCCCCAGCGCCACGTGCTGGATGCCCTCCCCGTGGTAGTCGCGCAGGAACTCCTCGATCTGCGAGTGCTCGTCCTGGCTTTCGTTCAGCGGGATGCGGATCTTGCCGCAAGGGCTTGTCATCGCCTTGGAGACCAGCGCCGTCTGCTTGCCCTCGATGTCGAAGTAGCGGATCTCGCGGAAGCCGAAGATGCGCTCGTAGAACTGCGCCCACTTGGCCATGTTTCCGCGGAACACGTTGTGGGTCAGGTGGTCGATGTAGTCGAGGCCGACCGAGTTCTCGGCCATCTTCGCCTCCGCTCCCTCAATGGGCAGGAAGTCGACGTCGTAGATCTCCTGCGCCCCGTAGCGGTCGACGAGGTAGAGGTTGGAGCCGCCGATCCCCTCGATGGCGGGAATGTTCAGCTCCATGGGCCCGACCGGCCCCTGCACCGGGGTCGCGCCCCGCTCCACCGCCAGCCGCAGCGCCCTGGCGGCGTCCTTGACCCGGAACGCCATGGCGTTGGCCGAGGGGCCGTGGACCTTGCGGAACTCGGCCGCCTGGCCGGACGGCTCCATGTTCAGGATGAAATTGATGTCGCCCTGGCGGAAGCGGAGCACGTTCTTGGACCGGTGCCTGCCGGTGGCGGTGAAGCCCATCAGCTCGAACAGGTGCTTCAGCCGCTCGGGCTCGGGCGAGGTGAACTCGACGAACTCGAAGCCGTCGGTGCCCAGCGGGTTGTCGAACAGGTCGCGGGCCGGAGCGGGGGCCTGGACGTTCATCGGCGTCTCTCCCAGATGGCGGAAGATCGTATCAGTTGAAACTATGCAGCAGCCCCGGCCGGGGCAAGACAAGCCCGGGAAGCCTTGCTAGGCACAACGCATGAACCTGCGCATCGGAGCGCGCCGCACGGCATGAGCAAGCTGGATCCCGTCCTCACGCGCTGGCCGCTGCTCGCCTTCATCGCCTCGGCGGCGATGCTGGCCGCCGCGCATATCTTCCAGCGCCTGGGCTATGCGCCCTGCGTGCTCTGCCTGAAGCAGCGGGAGGTCTACTGGGTCGCGGGCGGGCTCGCCCTAGCCGGCCTGGTGCTGACCCGGCTGATGCTGAAGGACGCCCGCTGGCGGGCCGCGCTGAACCTGATCCTGGGACTGGTCTTCCTCGCCGGCGTCGGCCTCGCGGCCTACCACGCCGGGGTGGAATGGAAGTTCTGGCCCGGCCCTGAGGCCTGCGCCCCCGACACCGGCGTCAGCGCCGAGGACATGGGGGCCCTGCTCTCCGGCGAGGCGATCGAGATGCCGTCGTGCGACGAGGCCGCCTGGGTGTTCCTGGGCCTGTCGATGGCCGGGTGGAACGCGCTGGCCTCCCTGGCGCTGGCCATCCTGAGCCTCGCCGCCGCGCGCAAGGAGTGGAGCCGCCGATGACCGACAAGCCGATCCCCCCCCGCCCAGGCCAGGGCGCCTGGGCCGCCCGGATGGCCGAGATCCTGCGCGTCGACCACGCCGGCGAGCTCGGGGCCGTGCACATCTACCGCGGCCAGCGCGCCGTGCTGGGCGAGGCGACCGGCCGCGAGCGCATCGCCGGCCAACTGGCCGAGATGGAGGCCCACGAGGCCGAGCACCTGGCCCGCTTCGACCGCCTCCTGACCGAGCGCCGCGTGCGGCCGACGGCGCTCGCGCCCGTCTGGCGGCTGGCCGGCTTCGCGGTCGGCGCCGGCACGGCCCTGCTCGGCGAAAAGGCCGCCCACGCCTGCACCGAGGCCGTCGAGACTGTGATCGAGGAGCACTACGCCGACCAGATCGCCGAACTCTCAAATCGCGACCCGGAGCTCGCCGCCGAGCTCTCGAAGTTCCGGGACGAGGAACTCGCCCACCGCGAACTCGCCGTCGAGGAAGGCGCGCGGGAGGCGCCCGGCTATTCGGTGCTCGGCGCTGTGATCCGCGCCGGCTGCCGCACGGCCATCAAGCTCAGCGAGAAGATCTGAGCTAGCGCGAGCTGCCGGCGTTTTGGTCCGTCTGGGGCGCCGGTGCGTTCGGCATCGCGCCGCCGTCGGGGCTCGTCTGCACGTTGCTCTCGCCGGTCCCGTCCGGCCGGGCGATGAACACGATCGCCAGAATGGCGAGGCTCACCCCGACTATCAGGGCGACGAGCCCGCGGCCGCCCGGCTTTGAGTTGACGGGCATGCCGCGCCCGCGAACCTTGCCGTCGTTTACGCCGGGCGCGGTGTCCGCGGCGTTCGTCTTGGTGTCTTGCGGTCTCGTCACGTAAGCGCTCCACAACCGAAGGATCCGGTTGTTCCGGCAACCCCGCAGCCCGCGCGCGGTTCCCGCCGGCGCGGGATGACCTGCAGCATGAGTTTCCCTATATCAGGTGCGCAGCGGACATGAGCTTGCCCACAGGGACGGATCACGTGAGAGATATTGCCCCGCAGCGCGGACCTGAGGAGCTTCCGATGTCGTGGGATGACCTCGACCGTTTCAAGCACCAGGACGAGGCCGCGGCGCTCGCCGCTCTCCTGAAGTCTCAGCCGCTGGGAGCCGCCGACCGCCCGGCGGTGGCGGCCGAGGCGATCCAGCTGGTGGAGGCGGCCCGGAAGGGCGCCCGCAAGCAGGGGGTGGTCGAAAGCTTCCTGCAGGAGTTCAGCCTCGGCACTCGTGAGGGCCTGGCGCTGATGTGCCTGGCCGAAGCGCTGCTGCGCACGCCGGACGAGGCCACCCGCGACCGGCTGATTTCCGAGAAGATCGGCGGCGCCGATTGGGCCAGCCACCTCGGCCGCTCCGACAGTCTGTTCGTCAACGCCTCCACCTGGGGCCTGATGCTGACGGGCAAGCTGGTCGATGTCGACGAGGAGGCCAAGCGCGACCTGCCGGGGTTCCTTAAGCGGCTGGCCGGCCGGGTGGGCGAGCCGGTGATCCGCGCCGCCGTCGCCCAGGCGATCCGCATCATGGGCGAGCAGTTCGTGCTGGGCCGCACCATCGAGGCGGCGCTGCAGCGGGCGGCGAAGGAAGGCTATCTCTGCTCCTTCGACATGCTCGGCGAAGGCGCCCGCACCGCCGCCGACGCCGCCCGCTACGAGGCCGCCTACGCCGCCGCCATCGAGACCGTCGGCGCGCAGGCGAACGGCCACGGGCCCGAGGTCGGCCACGGCGTCTCGGTCAAGCTTTCGGCCCTGTCGCCTCGCTACGAGGCGGTGCAGGAGGCCCGGGTGTGGGACGAGCTCTATCCGCGCTTGAAGCGGCTGGCCCTGATCGCGGCCCGCGCCGACATCAACTTCACCATCGACGCCGAGGAGGCCGACCGGCTGGTCCTCTCGCTGAAGCTGCTCGACCGCCTGGCCCGCGAGCCGGAGCTCGGCGACTGGCGGGGCCTTGGGCTGGCGGTGCAGGCCTACCAGAAGCGCGGCGTGCACGTGATCGGCGCGGTCGCCGACCTCGCCCGGTCCAGCGGTCGGCGGCTGATGGTGCGGCTGGTGAAGGGCGCCTACTGGGATTCCGAGATCAAGCGGGCGCAGGTGAACGGGCGCGAGGACTATCCAGTGTTCACCACCAAGCCGGCGACGGACCTCTCCTACCTGGCCTGCGCCAAGGCGCTGATCGCCGCCTCCCCGAACCTCTACGGCCAGTTCGCCACCCACAACGCCCACACCCTGGCGGCCGTGAAGCGGATGGCGGACGCCGCCAGCGTGAAAGTCGAATTCCAGCGCCTGCACGGCATGGGCGAGGCCCTCTACCGCGCCGCCGCCGAGCACTGGGGCGGCGTCACCCTGCGGGCCTACGCGCCGGTGGGCGGGCATGAGGACCTGCTGCCCTATCTGGTCCGGCGCCTGCTGGAGAACGGGGCCAACACCTCCTTCGTCCACGCCCTGCTGGACGAGAACGTGCCCGCGGCCAAGGTCGTGGCCGATCCGGTCGCCGCGGTGGAGGCCGCCCCCCGGCCACACCCGAAGATCCCCAGGCCGGTGGACCTCTACGGGCGCGAGCGGCGCAACTCGCAGGGCGTGGACCTGACCATCGCCGAGGAGCGGGCCCGGCTGACCGCCGCGGTCGCCTCCTCGAAGCCGGTGGAGGCCGGGGCGATCGTGGGCGGGCGGCCCATCGTCGGCTGCAACGCCCCGCCAATGACCAGCCCCGCCGACCCGGACCTGGTGGTCGGCAAGGCGTCCGAGGCCGTGCGGCCGGAGATCGAGGCGGCCTTCCAACGCGCCCGCGCCGCACAGCCCGCCTGGGACGCCGCAGGGGGCCCCGCCCGGGCCAAGGTGCTGCGGGCGATGGGCGAGGCCCTGGAGGCCGAGCGTGAGCGGCTGATCGCGCTGTGCGTCCGGGAGGCCGGCAAGACCCTGCCCGACGCCGTCGCCGAAGTGCGCGAGGCGGCCGACTTCTGCCGCTACTACGCCCACTTGGCCGAAACCCGGATGGTCCCGGAGACGCTGAAGGGGCCGGCCGGCGAAACCAACGTGCTGGAGCTGCACGGCCGCGGCGTGTTCGTCTGCATCAGCCCCTGGAACTTCCCGCTGGCCATCTTCACCGGCCAGATCGCGGCCGCCCTGGCGGCCGGCAACGCGGTCCTCGCCAAGCCCGCCGAGCAGACCCCGCTGATCGCCGCCGAGGCGGTGCGCCTGTTCCACGCCGCCGGCTTGCCTGCCGACCTGCTGGCCCTGGTTCCCGGCCGCGGCGAGACGGTGGGCGCCGCGCTCGTCTCGCACCCGAACTGCGACGGAGTCGCCTTCACCGGCGGCACGGACACCGCCTGGGCGATCAACCGCACCCTTGCGGAGCGGAAGGGCCCCATCGTCCCGTTCATCGCCGAGACGGGCGGGCTCAACGGCATGTTCGTCGACACCACCGCGCTCAAGGAGCAGGTGATCGACGACGTGGTCCTGTCCGCCTTCGGCTCGGCGGGGCAGCGCTGCTCGGCCCTGCGCCTGTTGTTCCTGCCCAACGACACCGCCGACGGTCTGGTGGAAGGCATCGCCGGGGCCATGGACGCCCTGGTGGTCGGCGATCCGGCCGATCCTTCGACCGACGTGGGACCGGTGATCGACCAGGAGGCGCGGGCGGGTCTCGCCGCCCACCTGGAGCGGCTGGAGCGCGAGGCCAAAATCGTGCGCCGGCTGCCGGCCCCGAACCGCGGGACCTTCTTCGGCCCGGTGCTGGCCGAGATCCCCTCCGCCCGCTTCCTGGAGCGGGAGGTGTTCGGGCCGATCCTGCACGTGGTCCGCTACGATCCCGCCCGGCTGCGCGAGGCGGCCGCGGACCTCGCCGCTAGCGGCTATGGCCTGACGCTCGGCGTCCACTCGCGGATCGAGGCCTTCGCCGAGGAGGTTCGCCGGCTGGTCCCGGCGGGCAACGTCTACGTCAACCGCTCGATCATCGGCGCGGTGGTCGGCGTCCAGCCGTTCGGCGGGGAGGGACTCTCCGGCACCGGCCCGAAGGCCGGCGGCCCCAACGCCCTCTCCCGCTACTGCCTCGAACGCGCGGTTAGCATCAACATCGCCGCCCAGGGCGGCGATCCGGCCCTGCTGAACCTCTAGGCACGCGCTAAGCTTCGCCCAGGCCTTCGCCAAGGCGGCGTCAGGTTAGCCGGCCGGCCTCTCCTTTTTCGGGCAACTGCCGGTGCGCCGGCAGTGGATCTCAATGGCGCGGTCGATGATGATGGAATTGATCTCTATGCCGGCCATGGCGACCTCCGTCGCGACCTGAGCCTTCTTTGCCTTCATCGAGACGCCAGTGGGACTCTCGTTGAACGCGGCGTCGGCCGCTTTCTCCTCGGGGCTCAGGTCGCGTGGCGGGAAGGGCATCGAGGCCAGGCGCTTGCGATGGATGGCCTGCCCAATCGGGCTGGCCAGGTAGTCCACTACCGCCTTCAACTCCTGCTCGGTGTAGTTCTTCGCATAAACTTCGGCGCCCCTGGCGCGCATCGCCTCCAACTCGCGCTCGCTCTCCGCGTAGGCCTGTTCGAATGAGGTCAGGAGCTCGGGATCCTCAGGCAGCTTGAAGATCGTCGCGGCCATTTCGGCCGCCCGGTGAAGAAGCGCCTTCTGGTCGAGGCCGCCGCGCTCCAGCTCGATCATTCTCCGGGCGAGCGCGAGCTTCTCCTCGGTGATGGCGGCCGAGGGGTCGGCGGGCGGCGGTGTCGGCTCCGCAAAGGCGGGGGAGCAAAGGGCTGCTGAGGCGGCGAGGCAGGCGATGAATTTACGCATGGGCGCTGGACGGGGAACTGGACCTCGACGCTTAGCGGAGACCCGCCCGCGGCGCGAAGACATCATCGGGGCCGCGACACTCTGGCCTAGACCTTCGCAGCTTCGCCGTCCGATAGCCGGCGGCCCCTGCTAGCTGAAGGGCAGCGGCGCCGCCTGAGATCGCCAGCCCCAGCTCAGTGGATCTCGCGCACCAAGGCGGGATCGACGAAGTTCGCATCGCCCGTGAGGGAGGCGTAGACCGCCATCAGGTTTTCGAACACGGCGTCCCAGCTGTGGCGGGCGACGGCCCGCGCGCGGGCGCGGCGGGAGAGCTCGTGAAGGTCGCGGGCGAACAGCGCGTCGATGGCGTCGGCCAGGGCGGCGGGGTCGGAGGTCTGGGCCAGCTGGCCGACCTCGGCGTCCACCGTTTCGGCCACGCCGCCGGACTCCACGCCCACCACCGGCAGGCCGCAGGCCAGCGCTTCCAGCACGATCAGGCCCAGCGGCTCGTCCGGGTTGGCGTGCAGGAAGCCGTCGCAGCTGGCCAGCAGCCGGGCCAGCGAGGTCGAGTCCTGCATGTAGGGGAGCCCGATCACCCGGTCGGACGGCGGGGCCGCATCGCCCGCGCCCACCAGCAGCAGGGTGGTCCCCGGATCCAGCCGCTCTACCGCCTCGACCATCACGTCGATCCGCTTCTCCCGGGCGGGGCGGCCGGCGAACACCAGCAGGCGATGGTCGGCCGGCAAGCCTAGCCGGGCCCGGAGCGCCGCCCGGTCGCCCAGGTCGGGGCGGAACACGCCCACGTCGACGCCCAAGGTCAGCGCCTGCGCCTTGGTCACGCCCGCCTCGTGCAGCCGCGCGGCGACGAACCGGCTGGGCGCCAGCACGGTGTCGAACTGGTTGTAGATCCTGGCCCAGCGCCGGCGCACCGGCACCTCGGCCCACTCGCCCAGGTGCAGCGCGGCCAGGGCCGGCAGGTCGGTGTGGCAGAAGCCGACCACCGGCACGCCCAGCGCCTCGCCGGCGCGCAGGGCCGCGAGACCCGGGGTGTAGGGGTCGCCCGCCTCGATCAGCGTGGGGCGGCGGCGGATCAGCCGGTCCATCCAGGCGGTCTTGCTGACGGGCCAGCGGTAGCCTTTCCCGAACGGCAGCGGGGCGGTGTAGATCGACCACAGGCCCTGCCCGTCGTGGGCGTCCTCGCGGCCGGGCAGCACCAGGTTGTGGCGCACGCGCTGGCGATGGGCGGCGATCCAGGCGCGCTTGGCCAGCAGGTAGCGCTTCACCCCGCCGCTGCG
>NZ_DATAGM010000088.1:0-6784 GCF_036263695.1 Phenylobacterium sp. | reverse complement strand
CCCGCAGGTCGCCGCCGCCTTCGACCTGCTGCCGGAGTACCTCGCCTGGCACGTCCTGCTGAGCGCCGCGGCCCTCGGGCTCGGCGTCGCCATCAGCCTGCCGCTGGCCATCGCCGCCGCGCGGAGGCCGGCGCTGCGCTGGCCGGTGCTCGGCGGGGCGGGCGTGATCCAGACGGTGCCGAGTCTCGCCTTGCTGGCGCTGTTTTTCCCGCTGCTGCTGGCCCTGTCGGCGCTCAGCGAGCAGGCGACGGGGCGGGGCTTCTCCGCCCTCGGCTTCCTGCCGGCGCTGCTGGCCCTGACGCTCTATTCGATGCTGCCGATCGTGCGGAACACCATCACCGGGATCGCCGGACTGGATGCAGCGGTGCTCGAGGCCGCGGACGGCGTCGGCATGACGCCTGGCGAGAAGCTGCGCCTCGTCGAGCTGCCGTTGGCCGCGCCCATGATCATGGCCGGGATCCGCACCGCCGCCGTCTGGACCATCGGGGCGGCGACGCTGGCGACGCCGGTCGGCCAGACCAGCCTCGGCAACTACATCTTCGCTGGCCTGCAGACCGAGAACTGGGTGTTCGTGCTGTTCGGCTGCGCGGCCTCGGCGGCGCTGGCGCTCATCGCCGACCAGCTGCTCGGCCTCATCGAGCGGGGCGCGGCGCGGCGCAGCCGCGGCCTGGTCATCGGCGGCGCGGCGGGGCTGGTGGGCGGCGTGCTGCTCGCCCTCTTGCCGCTGGCCTCCGCGGCCGGGACGACGACCTACGTCGTCGGCGCGAAGAACTTCTCCGAGCAGTACATCCTGGCCGAGCTGATGGCCGAGCGGCTGGAGGCCGGAGGCGCGCAGGTGCGCCGCAAGGAGGATCTGGGCTCGGCCATCGCCTACCGCGCGCTCGCCTCGGGCGAGATCGACGCTTACGTCGACTACTCCGGCACTCTCTGGACCAACGTGCTGGGCCGCAAGGACAACCCCGGCCGCGAACAGGTGCTGGCCGAGCTGACCCGTGAGCTGAAGGTCCGCGACGGCGTCCTCGTGCTGGGCTCCCTCGGCTTCGAGAACGCCTATGCGATGGCGATGCGCGAGGACCGCGCCCGGGCGCTGAACATCGCCTCCATCGCCGATCTTGCCGCCCACGCGCCGCAGCTGGTGATGGGCGCGGACCTGGAGTTCTTCTCCCGGCCGGAGTGGAAGGCGGTGGAGAGCGCCTACGGCCTCGACTTCAAGGCCCAGCGCACCTTCCAGCCCACATTCATGTACCGGGCGCTGGCGCGCGACGCCGACGTGATCAGCGCCTTCTCCTCCGACGGGCGGATCGCCGCCGACCGGCTGCTGGTGCTGGCCGACCCGAAGGGCGCCCTGCCGCCCTACGATGCGGTGATCCTCGTCGCCCCCAAGCGGGCGGGGGACGCGCGCCTGCTGGCGGCCCTGCGGCCGCTGATCGGCAAGATCCCAGTGGAGGCGATGCGAGAGGCCAACTACAGCCTCGACCGGGACGACGACAAGGCGACGCCGGCGCAGGCCGCCGCGGCGCTCGCCGCCAGGGTCGGCCTGACGCCACAACCATAAGGAAGTCTAAGCAAAACAACGCGCAACGCGCGCCGTTAAGAGCCTGTTCGGTGAGTGCTGTTAGCCTGCACGCACGATGACGGCTCCTCGGTCGCTCCTGACGCTGTTCGACAGCCGCTTCGATGCGGCGGCCGCGAGCGTATACGCCTTCCGGCCCGTCCGGGTCGGGATCGCCATGGTGCTCGTGCCGCTGATGGCCATGGCCATCTCGGTCACTGGCGCACTCTGGTGGATGCTGGCGGCCGCCATCGCAGAGATCGGACTGATCTCCACCACGGGCCCGGCCGCGCGCGGTGAGGCGCTGTCGCAGCGCCGGCGGCGGGCCTGCTTCGTAGTTTACGCCCTGGCGGTGCCGACTTGGACCGGGGCCGGCGCGATGCTCTGGGCGTCGGACAACACCGCCTGCCAGGTGGCGGGCGCGGGCTTCTTCGCCGCCCACCTGCTGTATATCCAGGCCCTGCACGCCCGCTCGCTTGGCGCGCTGATCCCGACCACCCCCTCAATCTTCGCCCCGGCCCTCGCGCCGCTGCTGGTCCAGCAGTACTCGGGCTGGGACCAACTGTACGTGATGCTGACCTTCGGCACGATCGTCGGCCATGCCCTGTTCGGCTTCTACGTGACGCTCAAGACCGCGGCGACCTTGGACGAGGCGCAGACCGAGACGCTGGCCGCCAGCAGGGCCAAGAGCGACTTCCTGGCCAAGATGAGCCACGAAATTCGCACGCCGCTGAACGGCGTGCTCGGCATGACCCAGAGCCTGCTGCAGGACGGCAGGCTCGAGGCCGGCCAGCGGGAGAAGCTGGCGGTCGTCGAGCAGTCCGGCGGGGCGCTGCTGGCGCTGCTGAACGACCTGCTGGACATTTCCAAGATCGAGGCGGGCAAGCTGGAGCTGGAGGTCCGCGCGTTCGACCTAGCGGCGGCGCTGAAGTCGGTGGTGTCGACGTTCTCGGCCGTGGCCGCCGATAAGGGGATCGGGCTGCGGCTGGAGATCGACCCGGAGGCGCAGGGCGCCTACGACGGCGACGCTCTCCGCGTTCGTCAGATCGTCACAAACCTCGTCTCCAACGCCGTGAAGTTCACCGAGAGCGGCGAGGTCGCGGTCCGCGCGGGCGCGTCTCCTGACGGGCGGGTGAGGATCTCCGTCTCCGATACCGGGATCGGCATCGACGACGAGACGCTGGGCCGGCTGTTCGCCAAGTTCGAGCAGGCCGACAGCTCCACCACGCGCCGCTATGGAGGGAGCGGGCTGGGCCTGGCCATCTGCCGCGAGATCGCTGAATTGATGGGGGGCCACATCGACGTCGAGAGCGCGCCCGGCCGCGGCGCGACGTTCACGGTGACCCTGCCCCTCAAGCCGAGGCGTGCGCCCGCGCCAAGCGCCAGGGCTGAGGCCGAGGGCGGCGCCGAGCGGCCCGTGCTGACCGGCCTGCGCGTGCTCGCCGCCGACGACAACGCCACCAACCGCCTGGTCCTCAAGGCGCTCCTCGCCCCAATGGATGTCGACCTGACGCTGGTCGAGAACGGGCGCGAGGCGCTGGGCGCCTGGCAGGCCGAGCCGTGGGACCTGATCCTGATGGACGTGCAGATGCCGGAGATGGACGGCGTGGAGGCGACCGCCGCGATCCGGGCCGCCGAGCAGGCGAGCGGGCGGCCGCGTACGCCGATCATCGCCCTCACCGCCAATGCGATGACCCATCAGGTCGCGCACTACCTCGCCAGGGGCATGGACGGCCATGTCGCCAAGCCCATCGACGCCACGTCGCTCTATACGGCGATCGCCGGCGGGCTGGCGGCGCGCGAGGCGAACGAGGCGGCGACTGGCTAACCCCGCTACTCCGCCGCGTGGCGAAGGCCTTCGTGGGCGGCGTCCTCGACCGGGCAGGAATTGCGTCCGGCGGTGATCAGCTTCCAGCTGGCGACCGCCTGCTGGGCCGCAGCCGTGATCGGCGCCAGCAGACGCTGCGTCCCGGCCGTCGCTTCCGACCGGCCCTGCGGCCGCCCGCCGACCGCTCCAACCGACACGGGCTCGATCAAGAAGGCGTCCAGCCCCGCCTCGCGCGCGATGAAGCTGGCCAACTCGGCCCATGAGAGCGCCTGACGGGTGGCGAGCCGGACCCGGCCTCGCGCGCCGTCGATCAGCAGGTCCAGCAGGGCGTGAGCCGCGTCCGGCAGGTAGCCGGACGGCGCAAGCCGGTTGGATGCGGCCCGGAAGGCGCGCCCGGCGCTCAGCGCCTCGATCACCTGGTGGCTGAATTCCACCATCTCGTGCCGGGCGATCAGCGCGCCGCCCACGATCACCAGTTCCTCCGGTCCCTGGGGCAGGAGATCGCCGTGCGTGCTCCAGGTGGCGACGGCGAGGCCGGCGTCGATCGCTGCACGGCTGACCTCGTCGCCAGCGGACCCGCAGCAGAGATTGACCACGGCCCAGGCTGTTGTGCGCTGGGCGGCGACGTCGATCCGCTCGCCGATCGGCGCCGGATCAGAGCCGCCGGCCTCGATCCGTTCGTAGGCCAGGTCGCGAAGTTCGCACGCCGCGACGAGCGCGGCCATGCGCGCGCTGTCCGGACCGGCGATCAACACGGGGCGTGCGGGGAGGGGAGGGGCCGCTGAGGTCGCCGCCCGGGCGCAGGGCGCCGGCAGGTCGATGACCTGGTCGAAGAACCGGTCTTCGCGCCGCCACCATCCCCGGCCGGGCAGGGCGGGATGGCTCGGGCTGCGGCCGGACGCGAGCTCCTTCAGCATCGCCGACATCCCGGTGGGCTCGGGGCGGCCGTCCCGCAGGTCGAAGACGCCCGTCTCGTAGTGGCCGGCCTCCTCCGTAAGCAGCCGATTCCAGTCGAAGGAGCCGAGCAGCCCCCAGGCGGTGACCGCCCTCAGGTCGACGCCTGAGGCGCGCGCCTCTTCCGCCGCTCGCCAGACCTCCCAGAACCAGCGCATCTGCTCTTCGCGGGTGCAGCCGTTGTGGCATTCGGTGATGGCGATCGGCAGCCCGTACCGCTCCCAGGTCTGCTGCAGGAGGGCGCCGACGCCAAGCGGGCCGCCCTTCACGGTGCGCACGGCCTCGATGTTCACGTAGGGTCCGGGCCCGTCGCCGCCGAGGAGCTCTCGCGGGTAGAGTTCGGTGCGGTGGTCGAGCAGCCGTTCGCTGGAGAGGTAGTGGTTCAGCCCGATCAGGTCGGGCGGGCAGGGATCGTCGGCGATCGCCCGCAGCCGGTCCCCCAGTCCCCAGGCGCAGAGCCGCTCCCAAAGGGGATGTTCGGGCGTCACCCGGCCGGCCAGCAGGTCCCAGGTGATCCAGCGCCGCTCGTTCTCGTAGGCCGCCTGGCCGAGCATCGGCTCCGTCGCGTGACAGAAACCCAGATCCTCGGTCTGCACGAGCCGCGCGCCCGGGTTCACCTGGCGGATCTCGCGCATCGACAGCCGGGTCGCGTCAATCTCGTTCAGCAGTGCGCGCCAAAAGGCGCCTTCGTTCGTCGCGTGGGGATACCAGATGCCGTAGAGGGCGCTGAAACGGGCGGTGGTCAGCGGCTCGTTGACCGGAGTCCAATCCTCGACCCACGGGTAGCGCTCGGCGGTCGCGCGGGCGTGCGCCGCCAGGCCTGCGGCGAATCCCTGATCGTCCAGCAGGCTGGTATGGCGCGGCCCGCTGCCATGGTGACAAAGGCCGACGATCGGCCGCATCCCGAGCCGAGCGATCTCCGCCAGCCGCCCGTCCGACCAGGTGAAGTCCCGGACCTCTGGCGCGCCAGGGGAGACCCGCTCCCAAAGGACCGGGTAGCGTATCGACGACAGGCCGAGGTCGGCGAACAGGCGGAGATCTTCGAATCGGTCTTGGTGACCGGAGAGGACGGTCTGGTCCAGGTAGCGACTGCGCACCCGGTTCACGGTGCACTCGTGGCCGCCCCAAAGCTCCAATGACTCCACGCCAACTCCTTGATTTCGGCCGCACGCGACCTGGAACGACAGCGAGGGAGAAAGGCGACCGGCAGGCGCGGCGTTGCGCCCATCAACCTTTGTTACGGGCGGGAACCGGGCAGGCGTTAACAAAGGTAGCCCTTCGTTAACCATGTTGCGCGAGCTTCGGGATCGACACGCCCCACCACTCAACTGCAGTACGCAACGAGGCTTTCCCATGAACGGCGCCGAGGTTCTCGATGTCGGCCGAGACGCCATCTGGCTGACTATCCAGCTGTCGGCGCCGGTGCTCATCGTCGGCCTGATCGTCGGCGTCGGCATCGGCCTGTTCCAGGCCCTCACGCAGATCCAGGAGGCGACCCTCGTCTACGCGCCGAAGATCGTGGCCATCTTCGTCTCCCTGCTGCTGTTCCTGCCGGTCATGGGGGCGCTGATGAGCGGCTTCATGCGACAGATCGCGGCGCGCATCGCCGGCATGTGAGGGGGCGCACCGCCCCATGGAATCCTACGCCACAGCCGCCCAGGTCTGGGCCGCCGGCCTGATCTTCGCCCGCATCGGGGCGCTGCTGATGGTGATCCCTGGCGTCGGCGAGCAGTCGGTGCCCCCGCGCATCCGGCTGGCCTTCGCGCTGCTGTTCACGCTGATGCTCTACCCCGTGTTGGTCGGGTCCATGCCGGCGGTTCCGGCGAGCGTCGGCAGCCTGGCGGCGCAGGTCATCAAGGAGATCCTGATCGGCCTGGTCATCGGCACCATCCTGCGCCTGTTCATGGCCTCGCTGGCCACGGCGGGGGAGGTGGTCTCGCTGCAGACCACCCTGTCGTTCGCTCAGACCGCCAATCCGGGGCAGGCCCAGCCGACGGCGACGCTGGCCACCTTCCTGGCACTGCTCGGGCTGGTGCTGGTGATGACCACCGACCTGCACCACATGTTCATCTCCGCGGTCGTGCGTTCCTACACCCTGTTCCCGGTGGTGAAGCCGCTGCCGGTGGGCGACTCGGCTCAGCTGGCCATCCAGACGGTGGGCGATAGCTTCGCGCTGGGCATCCAGCTCTCTGCGCCGGTGCTCGTGTTCAGCCTGGTGTTCAACATCGCCACCGGCCTGGTCGGCCGGGTGATGCCCCAGTTCCCGGTGTTCTTCGTGGCCAGCCCGATCATGGTGCTGTTGGGGCTGTCGATCTTCGCCTTGAGCCTGGGCGCCGTCGGCCTCGTCTGGGTCGACCGCTACCGCCAGCTCGCGGACGTCTTCGTGTGACCCATGGCTGAGGAAAACGAAGGCGCATCCAAAACAGAAGAGCCGACACCGCAGAAGCTCC